>NZ_JAHLZE010000038.1 GCF_020148105.1 Methanobrevibacter sp. TMH8 | reverse complement strand
TTTGAGCACTCTGTTGCTAATATGTTTTTCATACCTGTTGGGATTTTCTTAGGGAAAGTTACTTGGTATCAATGTATTGTTAACAATTTAATTCCAGTTACTATTGGAAATATTATTGGTGGTGCAATCTTCGTCGGAGTCTTGTACTGGTACACTTATCTAAGAGGCCAAGATTCAAACACGTAAAATTAGATCGCTAATATAAAGTAATAAATTAATAAATTTTACCTTTATTTTTTATTTTAAAATTTTTATTTTAAAATTTTTTTATTTTTAAAGTAATAAAATTTGGATGTTCTTTATTTTTTTAAAATTCTCTTTTTTATTAATTTTTATTAATTTTATTAATTTCATCAACTTTATTAATTTTTATTAGATTATCAATATTTGATACAATTATATAACTAAAAATTTAGGGTTATGAATATGAATAAAAATTTTTTTCTATTTGTTTTTGATTATGAACAAGATATTTTTGTTTTTTATTTTAAAAGGATTAATTAATATGATTTTTTTGATTTTTTAGAAATTATAGTTTTTGACGGTGATGAAAATAGATTTACAATAGTTGTTGAGATTTTTAATCAGAAATACCTTTTAAAATTTGAAAATAATCTATTTTTATTTTTGTTAAAAAATTGTTTTAGATCAATATCAGATAATCTTATAAAGTATAAAGTACTATTAAATAATAGAATTATCATTATTAATTATTATTAATAATAATTAATCATTGATAGAAAAAATCCACATTATAATGATGTGCTGTAGATGTAAATGATTATTATATAAAAATCATATGATTATATATGAATATATTATATACTCAATATAGGAGATAAAATAATGGGAAAGGTAAAAAAACAAGATATTTTGGATATCTTGGATAAATACGACAAAAATGATATTACTATAGCTACTCTTGGAAGCCACACATCCCTCCATATTCTTAATGGAGCTAAGGAAGAAGGTTTTAACACTGCCGTTGTTTGTGAAAAAGGGAGAGAAATACCTTATAAACGATTTGATGTTGCTGATGAATATATAATGGTAGATAAGTTCAAAGATATTGTGGATGATGATGTACAACAGAAATTAAAAGATATGAATTCAATTGTTGTCCCTCATGGGTCTTTTGTAGCTTATGCAGGTCTTGACAGAGTTGAAGATGATTTTAATGTGCCTATGTTTGGAAATAGGGATATCTTAAGATGGGAAGCAGAACGAGATCTTGAACGTCAACTTTTAGTTGAAAATGACATAAGGATACCTTACAAATACAGCAACCCATCAGAAATTGATAGAACTGTTATGGTTAAGTTTCCAGGAGCTCGAGGAGGTAGAGGATACTTTGTAGCTTCTTCACCTGAGGAATTCGATAAAAAAATTGATGCAATGAAAGAAAGAAACTGGATTGAAGATGAAGATGTTGCACAAGCACATATTGAAGAATATGTTACTGGTTGTAACTACTGTATACACTATTTCTATTCAGCATTAAAAGATGAAGTTGAACTTATGGGTGTTGATAGTAGATATGAGTCTAGTATTGATGGTTTAGTTCGAATGCCAGCTAAAGATCAATTAGATGTTAACTTTGATCCTTCTTATGTTATAACAGGAAATCACCCAGTAGTTATGAGGGAATCACTTTTACCACAAGTATTTGAAATTGGTGAAAAATTAGTAAAATCAGCTGCAAAATTAGTATCTCCAGGAATGAATGGTCCATTCTGTATGCAAACTCTTGTTAATGATGATCTTGAAGTTATTGTATTTGAAATTAGTGCAAGAACTGATGGTGGAACTAATACTTTCATGAATGGTTCATCATACAGTTACCTTACTTATGGGGAACCAATGAGTATGGGTAGAAGAGTGGCTCGTGAAATAAAAACAGCTTTAAAAGAAGGAGGAATAGAGAAAATAATTACCTAATTATTCTCTATTTTTTATTTTAATTATTTATTTTAATTTATTACTTATTTATTAATTATTTAATTATTTCTTACTTATTTAATTATTTATTTTCATGTTCTAATTTTTATTTTTTATATTTTTAATGATTTTATTTTATTTAGTTTTATTTTCTTTATTCTTTTTTTTACTACCTTTGCCTATATTCTCCTGCGCCATTTTCTTTTCAATTGCTTTTTTTCTACTAGAACTAAAATAGGATCCAGTAAATCCACAAAAAGCACCAATAGCTAAAAATGAAATTATTATCCAAACTTCAATATTATTCCCAGTAATTGGTCCAAGACGTTGGAAAGCTATGGTAGCTATTCCTAAAGGAAGTGTTCCTATAGCTCCAAGAATAATTCCTTGTAATCTGTTTCGAGAAGCATAACCTATATATAAAAGACCTGCAGATGAAAATATTAGTAAAAAATCTAATTTATAATCAATAGCTAAAATAACAATAAATGCAAAGATCGCTGCTCCAAGTATCAGAGATCTCCAGTTTATATTTTGATAAATATCTTTAAGTTCCATTTCCTCACCCATACATTGAATTTAATCAGTGTTTGATTTGTTTTTATATTCTATATTTATAATATTATTTTGTTTCTTATAATTATTTCTATTTGATTTTAATCATTATTTTTTATTAAAAGAAAATAAAAATGTATGATTGATTATTATTCTCAATAAAAATATTAAATTCAGATAAAAATGAGTAAAAATAATTCTATTTAATAAACAAATATATGTTATATTAATTTAAATAAGAGAGTAATAAAAATAGAGAGACAAAAAAGGAGAATAAAAAAAGAAACAAAAAAGAAGAAACAAAAAAGAGTAAAAGTAAAATTAAGAAAATAAAAAGAAGAAACAAAAAGAGGAAATAAAAAATTAAAAATAATAACTGTTTTAGTTATATATTTAATTCATTCTATCTCCAGCTAATGATCCTCCTATGGCCCCAGTAATTCCCATTATTATTGCATAATATATTAAACTTACAATAACAGCTAGTAGTCCTGCAAATCCGAATATTGCTAATCCTGCTACTCCTCCAAATAGTCCTACTATTGCTAAAAGTATAGCTGCAATAATAGTTCCTAGAGATCCTGCAATAGCAGCATTAACTAATCCTCCCCATGCACCTTCTTTTGCTAGATATCCAACAATGAATCCGATTATTAAAAGTCCTATTGTTTCATAAGCCCAAGAAAGGTTTAATGCTGCTAATATAATTGTTAATATAAACCCAATAATCACGGGTCCCCATTTTACCATTTGATCACCTTATTTATTATTTTAGTTCTCCATGTTTTATTATATTAATATTTTTAAAATATTAAATATAATTGCTGTAATAATATGTTTATTTATTATATTAAATATATTTTTTGTTTTTCTATAAATATAATAAAATCATGTTTATCAAGATGATATTAGTAATGGGTTGCATTATGTAATATCATTATACAATGTTAATTCCTATTCATTATTTAATTGGGATTAGTGGGACAAAACATATTTAACTATGATATAAATCAGTAATGTGGAGGTAAATTATTAATAGTGGTGTAAAGTTCAATGACTGGATGATTATTATATTAGAAGTAACTATTATAGTTTGCAATAGTTTGTTATAGTTTTAATTATTTTGAGTGGATTTTTCATAATTATTTTATTATTGATGACTAATAATAATGATTGGGATAAATGTTAATTAAATATAAAAGGAACTGGGGCAATATTTTATTTTAAATTTTATAAGAATATTGTGGATGGATGGATACATACATATAAATATGATGCAAAATAATATTATTATTAGTCAAGAATTATATTAGTATAATTCTTGATAAAACAGATAGGGGTGTAAAATATATGTTTAATAAAAAAATTATTGTAGGATTAATTTTAGCAGTATTAATGAGCATTGCAATGGTGTCTGCAGCTGAAGCAGCTTCAGTCACAAAAGAAAAAAAAGTTGTGTCTGAAGAGAAAATCGACTCTGGAAAAATTAAATGCAATAATGGATCTGTTGTTGTTTTTGAAACATTTTATAATGGTAAAACTAAGAGATTACATATGGATGTAAAAGTTTATACTAAAAACAAAAAGGGTAAATATATTTTAGATGATACTAAATGGAAATCCACAAGTTTAAAGAAAGTAAATAAAAACAAACTTCAAATTGAATCTAGCTCAGTTATTTCTTCTTCTATTAGAATATCTTATGCAAAAACAGGTTTAAATGTTGTAAATTATTACAAAAAAAATAAATCTAAACTACTCAAAAAATGCTTAAAAAATAGGGTCTAAAACACCTAAAATATTCTATTTATTAAATTTATTATTTTTTCTTTTATTATTTTTTTAATTAGCTTAAATATATAATAAAAGTATTATATGATTATTATATTTTTTGCATGAATAAAATCCTTTAATTTATTTGATTTTGTTTTATTTAGTTAATATGTTAATATATTCCTATTTTTATGAAATTTTAATATTAAATACAAATAAATGATATTGATTTGAATTTTATTGTATGCATATTAATGCAACTAGTTATATTATTATGAATAGAAATAAAATCAAAAATTGGACACAAAATAAATAGATTAATTATTAAATTACTTGAAATTTTGAACATATTATTTGGTTTGTATTATTTTAACATAGTAAATAACATGTAAAAATTCAGTAATCTAATAATGTTTGATATATGTTTTAATTTATAATAACTCTTTTCTTAATTCTTCTCCAGACTTTGGTGAAAGCATAGCTAAAGGAACATCAAAAACAGTCATACATCCAGTTTTTCCTTCATTAGCCATTCTTTTAACAGCTCTAGCATAAGAAACTAAAACACTAGAAGTAAATTCTGGGTTACTTCCGAGTTCTAAAATAAATTCCATTCTTTGATTGTTCCCTGCTTGTGAACGACCAGTTCTTATAACATATCCTCCATGGGGCATACCGCTATGATTTTTATCTAATTCTTCCTGAGTTATGAAATTTACTTCAGTATCATATTCATCGAAATAATTTTTCATAGTTTTTATTTCATTTTCAATTTTTGTCTCATCAGCACCTTCTTCAGTAACTACATAACATATTCTGAGGTGTTTTTCTCTAGTGGTAAACTCTGGGTTTTCTCCAGATCTAACTTTATCCAATGCTTTTTCTATAGGTGCTGTGTATTGTTTACCATCAACAACACCTTCAATTCTTCTAATTGCATCAGAATGTCCTTGACTAACTCCTTCTCCCCAAAATGTGTAAGTATTCCCAACAGGTAGCATAGTTTCTCCCATAATCCTATACATTGAAAATAGTCCTGGATCCCAACCAGTTGAAATTAAACTAAGAGTTTTTGCTTCTTTCCCGATTTTATCAATTTTTCCAAAGTGTATGGGGATATTTGCATGTGTATCAAAGCTATCAACAGTATTAAACATTTTGGCGATTTCAGGGGTTTGTTCTGGTAAATCAGTAGCTGAACCTCCACACAAGATCATCACATCAATTTTATCTTTGTAATCTTTGATTTTACCTATATTTTCCATTAATGGATTATTTAAGGTAGTTGGATCTCTCCTTGTGAATATAGATATAAGTTCCATATCTTCATTTTGCTCTATAGCTAATTCAACTCCTTTTCCTAGATTGCCGTATCCCACTATTCCTATTTTAATTTTTTGAGTCAGTATTATCCCTCCTTTTTTGAAATTTCCCATTATTTTCATTTTATTTTTATTAAAAAATTTCTTTTATATTTTTATATTTATAAACCTCTAAATTAAATTTTCATATTCTGAAATATCAAAATATATGATTATATTATGATATAATAAAATATAAGCTTTTCACATTTTTTATAATTTTTTCTTATTATTTCTAATTTTTTATTATTTTTTCACTTTTTTCTGAACAACTTTTAAAAATATTTTTAAAATTAATTAATATTGTTGATTTTATTGTTGATTTAGTTAATAATTTATAAAAATAGATGAATTTTTTATTAAAATAGAATTAAATGGGATGAAGTGAAATATGGTGAAATGAAATGAAATGAAATAAAAATAAAATTAAAATAAATTAATGAAATTTAGATGAATAATATAGAAATAAATTTAAATATAAATAAATAGAATTGGATAAAATAAATACAAAAAGAAAAATATTTTAATATATAATTATAGATTCTTAAACAAAATTATAGATTTTTAAAGAACATTTTTCATTTATGTAAAGAATAAAAGTCTTTCAGACTCTTTTTGTCAGTATCTGAAAGATCATGCCATCTGATTCCTTGAATAGCTCCCTCAATTCCACATAATCGATTATAACATGCAGAAGGATCATTTTCTTTTATAGCTAACCATGCTTCATGAGAACCACATTCTTCAAGGTCTTTCGCTGTTTTTATCCCTATTTTATTCAGTTGGCTTTCTAAAACTTTACCTATATTGGGTAATTTTGATAATTCTCCCATATAATCATTCCATACTCTACTTAATATATCAGTGCTAATGGCACCCAATTCTTAATTTTAATTATTCTTTTGGTTTGTAGACTTCATCTGATGTTTCTTTAACTTTTTCCATTATTTTTTGAATTTTTGAACTTTTGACTTTTGTTGGTTTTTCTTTTTTGTTTAAATCTTCATCAGTAAATAGTTCAGCTATTCCTCCAATAGAACCAAGTATTCCAGAAACTTCAGTTGGTAAGAATATCTTTGTAGAATTTCCATCAGCTATTTTTTCTAGAGCTTCTAAATATTTAATAGCTATTAAATCATTAGTAGGATTTCCTGCATGAATAGCATCATAAACATCAATTGTAGCTTCTGCTTGACCTTCTGCAATAGCTACTTCTTCGTACTTTTGAGCGTCAGCTACTTTTTTAATAGCTTCTGCTTGGCCTTCTGCTTCAAGAATTGCAGCTTGTTTGTCTCCTTCAGCCCGTTTAATTTCAGATTGTTTGTATCCTTCTGCTTCGAGTATAGCTGCACGTTTCATCCTTTCAGCTTTCATTTGTTTACTCATTGCATCTACAATATCTTTTGGAGGCTCAATTCTTTGAATTTCTACTCTAACAACCCGAGTTCCCCATTTGTCAGTAGCTTCATCAAGAACTTCTCGAAGTTGAGTATTTATCATTTCCCTTGAGGTAAGGGTTTGATCAAGTTCAAGATCGCCTATAATATTCCTAAGATTTGTTTGAGCTAACTTTGTTATAGCTTGATAGAAATTAACAACATTGTAAACTGCATTGAATGGGTCAGTTACTTCATAAAATATAACACAATCTACTACAACAACGGTATTATCTTTTGTAATAACTTCTTGTGGTGGAACATCTACTACTTGTTCACGAAGATCCACTTTTCTAATTATTTCAATAAATGGAATTATAAATGTCAAACCACTTTCTACAGTTCTTCGATATTTACCAAATCTTTCAACAACACCTTTTTCATAAGGTCTTAATATTTTTACAGCTTTAAATGCTAAAACAACTATAATAATTATTACTATAATTGTTAATATTAACATATCCATTTTATCACTTTATAAACTTTATAATTTTTATAATTTCATGAATTTCTTATTTTATAATTTTTATTAAATATTATACTTATCTAATATTATTATACATATCTAATCTTTTAAATTATTTTTATTATTATTTTTTTATAACTTTTAGTTTTACACCTTTTACTTCTTCAACAATAACTTTTTCTCTAACTCCTATGTCAACATTAGATATCGCTCTCCATTCTTCTCCAGATATTTTTATCATACCTGCATTTTCTGGGTCAATAGGTTCTGTTACTATTCCTTCCTCACCTATTAATCGTTCGGCAGCTACTTTTACATCAGGTCCTCCTGCTGTAAGGTGATGTGCAAGTGGTCTGGAAGCAATTAAGCAAATTATTGTAACAATAACAAATACTATTAGTTGTGTTGTTGGATCAAAGCCTATGTAGTTAGCTACAGCTGCTGATGCTGAACCTATTCCTACAGACATTAAATAAAAACCTGCACTAACTAATTCTAACAATAAACATGTAGCTGCAAATAGTATCCAAAATTCCAATTGAATTATAAACATTTTTTCACATCTTTATTTTTTATAATATTATAATTAATTTCTCTAATATTATATTTTTAATTTGAGTTTTTAATTATATTATAATATTTAGTTTGATATAGCTTAATTTTAGTTTAATCCTTTGATTTAATTTAACTAGGGTAATATACTAAAAATATAATAGAACATAACTAGAATTATAGATAATTTGGATAAATAATTATAAATAACAATATTCTATTAATAATATTCTATTTTTCAATATTTTCAATATTTTTAATAAATCCCTCTATTTTAGAATCAAAAGATGATTCAATATCATTTTTTGTTAGATATAAATTATTTAATGGATTTTTATCTGCAACTTCCTCCATTTTTGCTAATGTTTTATCATATCCACTACCCCCACAAGTGCAGAAGAAAGAAACATCATTAAATTTTTCTTTATTTTCTTTTAGATATTCTAATATAGCAGGGGCCATTGTAGATGCCCAAACTGGAGTTCCAACTATAACCAAATCATATTCAGAAGGATTTTTTTCAATAGGTTTTATTTTGGCAGGTTTGCTTTTCATTGCATCATAACCTCCTTTTAAATAACCTATAACTCCTGAACGTTTGTTGATATCAATTATTTCCTCAATATCACAATTTAATTTCTTTTGGATTTCTTTAGCTACTCTTGCTGTGGTTTGTGTCCTTGAGTAGTATGTTACTAAAATTTTCATATATGTTATTATATATCTTTTAAATATTTATGTTTTTTGTAAAAAATGAAATAGAAAATATAGCTGAAAATATTAGCTATAAATATTGTTAATATCATATTTTTGTAATGATTTTAAGGTATATATTGAAAATAAAGTTAATATATTAGTTTTATGATAATTTTTAAAATATATTTTAATAATTCATAAGTATTTAAAAATATTATGAATTTTTTATAAATTTTAAAGAAGTTTTAATATTTAGTTTTAGATATCTGATCTTAAGAATACTATTAATTAATAATAATCTTCTTTCAGCTGATCTTTAATTTTTTCTAAAATGGCTTTATGCATTCTTTTTGAAAATTCAGCTTTGTCGGTCTGGGAAAGAACATCTAAATATCCTTGTGAAACTAAATTAAATGCGAATGGCGAAGGAATAACCGTATTTATTGTTTTAATTTCAAGTTGTCCACTTTCCACCCATTGAAGAACACGAATTGCATTTTTAACATCCATAAAATCTTCGATAACTTCTCTTCTAGCCTCTTTAAGGATAGAGAAATTGTCATCCATATCCTCTACAAATTTAAGTAATATTTTCCCTCTTACTTGTTGCCTTCCAACAGATTTATCCTGACCTTTGTATCGACGGAGTGTCATGAGAGATCGCCCTGCACAATGGCGGAAACGACTCGCTAATGTTTCTGTTTTGTTAATAGCTTTTATAAGTATTGATCGAAGTGTTTCTGAGTGGAGTTCTTTAAATGCTTCAAGTCCTCCCATTCGTTTATCAGAGCTAAGATAAAATCCATTATCGGATATGCTTATTGTAATATCGATTTTATTTTTTTTAGCTATAATATAAGCAACTGCCCGAGAAAGTGCATCATTTACTTGTCTTCCAAAAAGTGTGTGGAATATTAGGAATTTTCTTCCACCAAAACCTGTATAATATTCAATCAATAATTTTTTATTACTTGGAATCTGTGCATAGAGATATTGTTCATTAAAATATTCATATATTGAGTTAGCTGCAAATTCATCAACATATAAATATTCATCAATAAATTCCATAATCTCTTCTTTGCTATGTCCTTTTGCAAATCTCCACTCCATAAAAGCTCTAAAACGTTGAATATCAAGAGCTAAGTCAAATGCAAGTGGAAGTTGTTGTGAAAACCAAGAGGGTATTGTTGGAGGGCCGCTGGCTGGTGAAACATTTATTGTCATTCCTCTTCCGTAGTTAAACCGATATATTCCACCACCAAGAACGAAAGTATCTCCTTTTTTCAGTTTTTCCATAAAATCCTGCTCAATTCTTCCAATAATATCTCCATCACATTTTACAGCTACTGAAGTACTATCTGGAATAGTTCCGATATTGGTTGAATATAACATTCTAGCAAGTCTGCCTCTTTTTCCGAACTGATTTTTATCATAATCGATCCAAATTTTAGCATAGACATATCTTTCTTCAAGCTCACCATATTCTCCAGCTAAATAGCTAAGTACATCTTCAAAATCATCTCTGCTTAAATCTTTATAACAGTAACTCTTTCTAATAACATCATATGCATAATCAATATCCCATGGGTTTTCAATACTCATTCCATATATATGTTGTGCTAAAACATCAAGGGCATTATGTGGAATCTTAATTTTATCGATTTTGCCTTCTTTTGCATTTTTAAGAAGTACTGAACATTCAACAAGATCATCTCTATCGGTTACTATAAGTCTTCCCTTTGATTTCTCATGCAACTGGTGTCCACTTCTTCCGATTCTCTGTAATCCTCGCGAAACTGATTTTGGAGAGTTTATAAGTATTACTAAATCAATATATCCTATATCAATTCCTAATTCTAATGATGTTGATGAAACAACAGCTTTTAAGCTCCCTTCTTTTAATTTATCTTCTGCTTGAAGACGAATTTCTTTTGAAAGAGATGAATGATGGGCCATTATATTATTGTCATTATAATTTTCAGGAAACATCTTTTTAAGATTATAAACCATACTTTCGGTCCCACGACGAGTATTTGTGAAAATAAGACTTGTTTTATGTTCCATTATTAAATCATCAACAAGGTTATACATTGCAAGACGGGTTTCTTCTGAATCAGCTACTACAATATCATCTACTGGAGAAAGGACTTCCATATCAAGTTTTTTAAGATAATTAACATCAACAATTAGACAGTCTCTAGGGGTCCCATATTCATATCCAACTAAGAAATTAGCTACTTTTTCAAGAGGTGACACAGTAGCTGAAAGGCCGATTCTTGTATATCCTCCAATAAGATGTTGTAAACGTTCTAATGATAGGCTAAGATGAACTCCTCTTTTATTTTCGGCCAGTGAATGGATTTCATCAATTATAACATACTTAACATTAGCTAACTTTTCTCTAAATTTTGGAGCTACAAGCAATATTGATAATGTTTCAGGTGTTGTAATAAGGATGTGTGGGGGAGTTTTCAGCATCTTTGATCGTTGATATTGAGTAGTATCTCCAGTTCTGACGGCTTTCCTAATTCCAAGCCCTTTTTCGGTTTTTGTTGCAGTTTTTTTATAAGTTGCACCATTTTTAATAGCTATTTTATCAATTTCTGATAGTGGAACTTCTAAATTTTTCTCAATATCATTGTCCAATGCTTTAAGTGGTGAAATATATATGCAGTAGACCTTATCTTCTAGATTTCCTTTTTCTGCCAGAGTTGTAAGTTCACTAATAACAGATAAAAAAGCAGTAAGTGTTTTACCAGACCCTGTTGGTGATGAAACCAATACATTATTGTTATTATGAATATCTACAATGGCTTGCTTCTGAGCCGGAGTGAAATCATTGAATGTGTTATCAAACCATTCTTTTACCCATGGATGAAGGATTTTGTAAATATCCTTTTTAGAATAGCTTTTGGTTTGTTTTTTTATCATTTTATCAATTATAAAAATAAAAATAAATTAGTTTTTATTATATTTGTTTATTATGAATAATAAATTTTTTTCTAACTTTTCTAACATTTTTATAAGAAGATTTTTACTAGTTTAGTTTATCTTTTTGCTTATATCTATTTTATTCTTCATATTATATCCTTAAAATGAATAAGTTTTAATATAATATAAGTTTTAATATAATTATATTTGAATATAATAAAAATAATTATTATAAAAAAATATATAAAAAATTTATAAAAAATTTACAAAATTTATATAGAATATATAAAAGTATTTTTGATGAATAATGATATAAAGAATAATAATATCAATATCTAATATAAAGTAATATATGATAATATAATCTTATTGTATATTGAATGACCAAACGGTGAAAATATGAATAAAGATGAAGAAAAATTATCTATGGAAGAAGCTATAGCTAAATTAACTGATGATGATGTGGAAGTAAGGAAACTTGCAGTTAATAGCTTAGAAGGAATCAATGATGAAGCTGTTGTAGAACCTTTGATAGTAGCCATGAATGATGAAAATACTCCAGTTAGACATAAAGCAGCTGAAAACCTTGGAAAAATAGGAGAATCAGTCGTTGATAGATTAATTGAAGTGGTTAACAGTGAAAAAGGAGAATATAAAAGATTTGCTTCTTTTGCTTTAAAGGGTACTGGTAGTCAAAAAGCTATTGATTATTTTGCAGAAGCTATCCATGATGAAGACTTTGGTGTTAGGAAAATAGCTGTTAGGTCTCTTGGCGAGCTTAAAGCTACTGATAAAATTGATGATATAGCAGAAATTATGCTTGAAGAAGAAGATTGGGGTGTACGTCTCGCAGCTATCAGAGCTCTTGGTGATATGGGAGTTGAAGAAGCTATCGATCCAATTAAAAAAGCTAGAAGAAAAGAAAAAGATAAAGATTTTAAAAAGGCAGCTAATAAAGCAATTAAAAAGATTGAAAAAGATATTAAGAAGAAATAATCCTTTTAGAACATATAAAATATTTTCTGTTATTTTTCTTATTTTTCTTATTATTTATTATTAGTTATTCTTATTTTATTTTATTCTTATTTTTATTAGTTATTATTATTTTTTTAAAGATTTTCCAATGATTTTATCAACTTTTAATTCTAAAACAGTGGTTATTTTTAAGATTTTTTCTTCAAAATCAGTATCTGAATAATTTTTATTAGAATAATTTTTCATTAGATATTTTAATCCTTTTATTTTATCCTTATTATTTAGAATTTCAATTATACCATTTCCACAAATACTTTCGTAATTCATGGAGTATTTACATGGAATATCACCAGATTTAAGCTCTTTAGAACAATCCATTTCAAAAGCTATTTTATTATTTCTTTTAATTAAATCTAATTTTTTCCCTTCAATTGCGGAATGGAAATAAAGGAATAATTGTCCATCTTTGTAGTTATATCCAAAATTTAAAGGAATTATATAAGGATATTCCTCATCGAATATTCCAATTCTACAAATATCACATTTATTCATTATTTTGATTATTTCTGATATGTCTGTTATCTCTCTATCTTTTTTTCTCATAAAATAGTTCCTTAATAAATTGTTTAAATGCAAATAAAAAGATGTTTAGAGTTCAATAAATATATTAAATATATTACTTATATTTTTCAATTTTTTACTTATATTTTTTAATTTTGAAAATTTGTTATTCTTGTTATTTTTATTGTTTTTGTTATTTTTGCATTGATGTAATTCTAATTTTTATGATTATCATTATTTTAAAGTATATATATCAGTTCTTCTATTCTTAATAAGAGGTAATTCTTCTCTTACTTTAGTTATTTCTTCTAAATTAATTTTATGTATAATTAGTTCTTCATTGTAAGATCCACTAGCTATAATTTCTCCCCAAGGGTTAGCTATAATTGAATGCCCATATGCATTATAACTAGCTTCTTTATCAAGTGCTGGTGAAACACCAACAGTAAATACTTGATTATCAAGAGCACGAGTTCTAAAAAGTAGCTCCCAATGGGCAGGACCAGTGGTTAAATTAAATGCTCCAGGGAATATTAATATATCTGCTCCTCTAAGACTCATAAGTCTAGATAACTCTGGAAAACGAATGTCATAACAAATACCAATTCCAATTTTCCCAATTTTTGATTTTGTGTCAATAACGGTAATATTATTTCCAGAACTTAATGTATCTGATTCTTTAAAATAAATTTTATCTTTTACATCTATATCAAATAAGTGCATCTTTCTATGGTATCCAAGAATTTCACCATTATTGTCAAATAAAAAACTAGTGTTATAAATATTTTCAGTACCTGTACGTTTATTTAATTCTTTTTCAGGGATAGAACCAGCTAAAACATGAATATTCTTAGATTTAGCTATATTAGCTATTGGTTTAAGAGTATAACTATCGTCTTTATATTCAGCATATTCAACAAATTTTTCATTTTCATATGGACAATTAAACATCTCTGGTAAAATAGCTATATCCACATTTGCCTTTTTAGAATTTCCTATCATTTCTACAGCTTTTTGGATGTTTTCATCTTTATCATCCACAACATTCATTTGACATAAAGCTATTTTAAAATTTGTCATAAAATCACGGAAAATAGATATTTTTTAATTATTTTTAATTATCTTTAATTATTTTTTAGTATTTTAGTAGTTTTAAAGTATTTTTTAAGTATTTTTAGTATTTTTTAAGTATTTCTCTAGTATAATGAATTTTAATAAATGATATGTATAATAATATATGTAGTTAATAACAAATATAATTTACATAAATTATAAATTAATATAAATTTAATTAGTACAATAATTTTGCATTTAATTTAAATATATATTAATTCAATTAGGTATGAATTCAATTAAGTTTATATTTTTGAAGGTTTTATCATGTCAAATAAAGAAAATAAAGAAAATAAAGATTCAAATAATTCTCCAATGATTTCATTTAATGATATTAATTATGCAATTTATAAAATTGGCAATTGGAAGAATAAGTATGAAATAAATCTAATTGGGAGTTCTAATGAGATTCCAGCTACTGAATCTACAAAAAATCATGTTTTAAATAATATGAAAGAAATAAGGAAGTCAATGTTCGAAATAAATGGAAAAGAAGTTAATGGAATTGTAGGACTTTCTATTCAGTTAAATCCTACCCTTCAAGTAAAGGATATTAATGAATTAATAGCTGAAGAAGAAAAAGAATATGAGAATATTGTTGCTGAAATAAATGGTCTTGAACTTGAAGATCCAAATGGCTCTATTGAACTGGAAAATGATAATTTTCTTATTTATAAGCTAGAAAAAGATCATCACGTTACTGTAGCTAAACCTGCAAATGGTTTAACCATGAAACATCATGCTGAAGAGATTCAGAGGCTTAAAGATCTAAATAAAGATCTAAATAAATAGATAAATAAATTGAATCGTTTTTCTGTATTAAAAATAAAAATATATAATAATCATGGAAAAATGGAGATTACAAAATGCCTCTTGTTTCAGAAATAAAAATTATAAAGAAAGCGAAACAGCCAGTTTTGTCAATTAAGAAAACTATTAATATTGAAAATTTACCTAGATTAATAGATGAAAGCTATGAGAAAATTCAAAACTATTTGAATGAAATTGGTGAATATCCTGGAGATATTCCTTATGTTAGGTATTTTAATATGAATGTGGAAAATCTTGAAGACATGGATGTGGAAAATCTTGAAGTGGAAATTGGTTTTCCTGTTTATAAAGAATTATCTGGAAAAGAAGATATTGAATCTGGTTATTTACCTGAAATGAAAGCAGTTTATACTATATATCAAGGAATTTATCAAGAAATGGTCCCTGATTACTATAAAGTAATAAATTGGGCTGAAGAAAATAACTTAAAATTAAATAAAACATTTATTGAATATTATTATAACAGTTCAGATGATGTTTCAGAAGAAGATTTATTATTTGGAATTATTATGCCTTTAAAATAAAAATATAGTTTAATACATTATAAATAAATTTAATATTATATATTATTTAATAATATAAGAGATTTAATAAAATAAGAAGAGTTAATAATATAAGAGTAAATAATATAAGATCAAAATATAAGGGCAATTAAAAAAATAATTGTTTAAAAAGAAAGTTATCTTAAGATGGAGAATTTTATTGTAATTCACTATATAATTTTTTCATAGGGTATTATGGAAATTTGAATCTTTTAAATTAGCTTCTGAATTATCAATAATTCTTATGTCGCCATCTTCTAAGATTTTGTCTTTCTTTCTAATTTTAGGAATGGTTTTTAGATTTTTAAGTTTATTTGTGTGTTCATCTTGCTTTTCGTGTGGTTTATGAGGATTTTCGTAGATTTCCTCTAGTTGTTCCATAGAATTTATATTGAATCCATTTTCTGTCATTGATATTGAATCAAAAGTACAGAATAGATATAGGAACAAAAATACCACGAAAAATGCGGTTTTTTTGTTCATTTTGAACCTATAACGTTTATTAATCCATGGCTATTTTCAACGGCGTTTGCCTTCAATTTAATAAACTAAAGACTTGACCTCCTGCCTATGTGAGATTGAGTTTTTTCATTTTTTCTTCAATATGCAATCATAGGTCAACTTTATTAAAGGTCAAATTTTATCTAGATTCTAATTTTTTATCCTATCTGTATTGGATTATATTATTTTTAGACTATATAAATTTTACTATTTGGGTCTTTTTATTCTCAAAATGTGTACTAATTTTCATTGAGATTTTCTTAATTTTTTAATTTATAATAATATTATGGATTTAATAATAAATAATATAATAATAACAATAATAATAAAAAAATAAAATAATAATAAAAGGGTTTTAAGGATTATTCAAGGATTATTTTAGTTATTAATTGATTTGATATGTTAAATATAGTTGAATTATAAAATAATATATTAAATGTTGCGAAATTAATTAAATATCAATAATTAAATCAGCTAATTGTTCTAAGTTTCTAACTTCAAATATTTCTGCACCAACATTTTCATAATGGGAAACACAGCTGTCTGCAACATTCCATTTCTTTTTTTCTTCAGGGTTAAGTATTAAAACCCTTTTTGACTTTTTAACTATATTTTCAATTATTTCTGAACTTTTTGGGATTCTTTCTTCTTTTGGACCTGCCCAATCTCTACAATCACTTAAAATTAAAACATAAGATTTGCTATTTAGATGTGCATGTTTTTCAAAATCAGTAAAAGCTGTAAACATATTAGATTTTCCATGAATCATTGAATTTTGATGTCTTATATTCATTACTTTAATAAAAGCATCAACTAAATCTGGTTCAAAAAGAGCAGAAGTTATTTCAACTGATTTATTAGTGAATTCAAATGCTTTAGCTCTGTTGAATGAATTTTGAGCTGCATAAACCATACAAAAAAACCAAATACTAATCCAATCACAGGAAACACTCACATCACTTAGGAAATAATGGTTTTGCTTTTTAATCTTTGGTTTATTTTTAATAAGTTCTAGAAGTGTTCCGCCATGTTTCATATTCCTTCTAATACTTCTTCTAATGTCTGGATTTTGTTTTTTAGCTATTTTATTCTGCCTAGATCTTTGAGTAGCTATTTTCCGACCTAATCTTTGACATAAATCAATTAATTCAACCTGCATGGTATTTATTGTGTTTATATCACTTTTTAAAAGTTCAGAATTTCCTTCTTCTTTTCCATCAGTATTTAAATCATTTAAACTATTTTTTATATAGTTTATTTTATAATTCTGATTGTTGTCTCCATTTTCTTTATTAACTACTCTTTTACTGCTTACAGAAACATTGTATGTTTTTAAGAATGGAGATTTTCTTCCATAACTTGTTTTTTCCTTTTTTTCTATTTTTTCTTCTTTATTAATAAAAAAATCTTCATAAGCTTGGTTGAATCTTTTTCTATGACGTTGATCTTTTAAGTAAATAGATGCTAAAGCTTCTTTCAAATTTCCATTATTTTTTTCTATTAATGGAGTGGCTTTACAAGCTAATTCAGTACTTCTGATACTTGCAGGAATACCATTTTCTCTAAGTTTAGCTGAAAATTTTACTATTTCAGTTATCATAATTTTTTCTCTAAAAGTAGTCAATATCTCATTATTAATTATAATAGTATAATACTATAATATTTTAATATATTATAATTATTTTAATATCATAATTTTTTAATATCATAATTGCTTAAATTTACTTAATTAATCTCTAATATAATTTATTTTAACTTTATATTCTCTAAAACTTTTTGCCGATCATCCTCATTTTTTATTGCAATTGACAAGGTTTTTTCAAAGGAATCTTTATCTAATTCTTCTTTATTAAATACTATAAGACTTTTCACCCAATCTACACTAGCTCTAATAGATGGGTTTTTAGTAACATTTAAGTTTCTTATTTGTTGCACTGCTTTAACAACACTTTTTACTAGTTTTTCAGATGCTGTTGGTATATGTGATCTCACAATTTCCACTTCCCTTTGAAAACTTGGATAATCAATATATAAATATAAACACCTATCTTTTGTTTCATCGAGTAGCTGACGTTGGGAATTTGAAGTCATAATAACTAGTAAATCATTCATTAATTCGAAAGTTCCAAGATCATTAACAGTTATTTGCTTTTCTCCTAATGCTTGAAGAAGGAAACTTTCGACTTCTTCATCTGCTTTATCAATTTCATCAATTAATATTACTGATGATTTATTATTCATAAAAGCTGATAGTAAAGGTCTTTTTATGAAAAAGTCTTCTTTAAAAACATTATCTTCATTTTTGTTCAATTTAGACATTTCAAGGCTCAATAGCTGTTTTTGATAATTCCATTCTCCAACAATTTGTTCAAATGTTATTCCTTCATAACATTGTATTCTAAAGAAATCTTTTTCAAATGCTTTAGCTATTGACTTTGAAAGCTGTGTTTTCCCAGTTCCAGGAGGGCCTTCGATCAAAATAGGTTTTTTAAGTTCAATAGCTAGGAAAACAATAGTGGCTATGGTTTCATCACTAATGTAATTATTCTCAGCTAAAATATCTCCAATTTCATTTATATTTAAATTTTTTGAAATCAAATCACTCCCAATCCACTTAATAATATTCTCACACCTAATAAAACTAAAACAGCACCACCAACAATTTCAAATTTATTTCCAAAGAATGATCCAATTTTTCTACCAATTAATATTCCTATCTCTGAGAATATGAAACAAACTATCCCAATTAATATAATTGGAATTAGTATAGGAATTTTTAAAATGGCAAATGTGACTCCCACAGCAAATGCATCTATACTAGTAGCTATTGCAAGAAGTGTAAGCTCTTTGAAAGAAAAACGGTCCTTACTGATTCCTTCTTCTTTTTCATCCTCAGTTATACTTTCATAAATCATTTTTGCCCCAATAGCTACTAAAAGAATGAAAGCTATCCAAGGAGCAACAGTGGAAACAAAATGTTCTAGCTGAATTCCAGATATCCAACCTAAAACAGGCATTATGGCCTGAAATCCACCAAAAAATATTCCAAACCAAAGCATCTGAATTTTACTTATATTTTTGATAGTGAATCCTTTAGTTATAGATACACTAAATGCATCCATAGCTAATGCAACTGCAAGTAAGATTATTGTTACTAAATCCAATTTATTCCCCTTTAAAGTAGTTTTATTCTAATTATTTATTTACAATATTTATGTTTTATAAATTTTTGTTAATAAGATTTTCTAAAAAAACATTTTTTATATATTACTAAAAAATAGAATAATAAATCTTATTTAATCTTATTTAATCTAGAAAAAATATCAAGTTATATATTAAAATAAAGAATAAAAAGTAGTTTATAATTTATAGTTTTATGTCTTTTTAGTTTTATAGTTTTATTAGTTTTAATAGGTTATTATTTTCATTTATATTATTTTCTATAATTCATTTTTAAATAATATTGCATTTGAAAGAGTTTATTATGATAATAAGAATAAATTATAATTTGTAAATTATTCTTTAATTATTATATTATTCTTGTTAATTATCTATTATTTCTTGTTAAAATTAACTAAAAATTATCATTTTACATAAATACTTTAAAAATCATATAATATTTTATTCTTTCTATTTATAATTTCTTAAGGATGAATAAGATAGTTTTCCTTTAGATTAAATATTTTCTGAAGTTTTTAGTTCTTTTTTAGAAAAGTATATTTACTAGTAGTTACATATTAACGGTAGGAAATAGACTTCCGACTTAAAATATTTTATTATAAAAATATTATCTGAGGAGTTTTTATAAATTGGTATAACATAATGTTTTTGATGAAAAATTTTTATCTTATCTTAAAAATCTAAAGATAAATATTATAAATTTTATTAATGTGTTGTGATTATTATGTCTCAAGGATTAATTAATGGAAAAATATATTTAAAAGAAAAAGAGATTGTTGTGGAAAGAATAGTTTTTAAAAGTGAAAATAGGATGATAGTTTTTTTAGATAATGATGATGATTATAAAGAATTAGAATCTAATAATAATTTTGATGTTCATTTTAATGATACTATTTTACTTAATTGTGGGGTAAATGAGTTTAATAATTCTGAAAATGCTTGTATTGGAATTTATGAAGTTAAAAGAAATGTTGCATAAGATATTTCATAATTTACTATTTTATGAATAGGTTATTTAATTTATGAATATATTATTTAATATTTTTAGCTAATAGTATAATAATCTAACAGTCTAATAGTTTAACAATAGTCTAATTATAATGTAGTAATCTACTATTTTATTGATTTATTAATTATTAATCTAGTTTACTAATTCTACAATTTACAATCTAATACAATTTATAATTTAATAATTCAAAATATATCTAGAGTTACTTTTTTATCATTTTTTAATTCTTTAGGTGCTTCAACAGATTTAAATTCAATTCCTTCTTCTTCAAGAAGTTCTTTAGCATCTTCTCCAATATCTGGTGCTACAAGTAAACCTCTTATTTTTTTCTTTTCTGCTCCAACTTCTTTCAGATAATCTTGATTTTCTTCTTCAAAATCAGCAAGGTATCTTCTTATTTGTTTAACAGCATTAACTCCAGCTTTTCGGCATTTAAGTTCTAAAACCATTAAATTTCCTTCAGAATCTTTTCCAAGAATGTCTATAAAACCATGTTCAGTATTATATTCTCTGGCTGTTGGAGTAAAACCGGGTTCAATCATAGAAGGGTGTTTCATTATCATGTCGCCCATATCTTTCTCATAACCTGCTAATTCTAATTCTTGATAATCTTCAGCTATTGCAAAACTTGCAAAATGAACTTTTTCTATTTCAACCTCTAATTTTTCTTTCGGGGTCCTACGATGGCTTTCTAAAATTAGGTTATTTTCTTTTATTATAGCTCGAGATCTTGATTTCGGAGGTTGCCAATTAACTGGATCGATTTTTCTTTCTTGATGAACTAAAAAAGACCCATCTGGTTTTAACATGATAAATCGTTCTCCCCAATCTAGTTGGCTAAGTGCTCTTCCTTCATAAATCACTTTACAATAGGCAAATATGTTTATTACAGCTTTTTTACGAATACCCGTATCAACAAGATTATAAGCTTCTTCAATATTAGGATTTTCAAGGAGTTTGTATTTCATCATATCACTGTTTAATTTATAATATTTAATTAAATATAATAATTTAATTTAAAATCAATATTTAATTAAAAATTTAATACCAAATCAATATTTAAATATATGTTAAGCTACAATAATTATAATTAAATATATATTAATAATTATTTAATTATTTAATTTTCTAATTATTTAATTTATAATTTAATTATTTAATTTTTAATTACTTAATTATTATTTCAATAAATAATTTAACTAAAATAATTTATTTAAAATAATTTATTTATAAAAGTTTATTTATAATAATTTATTTTTATAAATGGTTATTTAAGTTTTTATAGATTTTTAATTTTTATAAAGATGGGATATTATGGTTTATAAGATTGAGATTGAAATGGATTTATGTATAGCTTGTGGAAATTGTGTTACTGAATGTGAAGAAATGTTTAAAATTGTTGATGATAGATCTACTTTAATTGATGGTGAAATTAATGAAGATAATTTTTCTATTAAAGAGTATGATGACATTTCTTGCGGAATTGATGCAGCTGAAATGTGTCCTGTTGAATGTATAATTGTTTATGAAGATGATATAGCTATTAATTAAGTTAATATAATGTTAAATATAGTTTTGACTATATATTATGTAGCTTAAGTATGTTTAGGAGTTGAAAATATTAATCAATCATATAAAATTAATGTAAATGAAGAGGATTTTACACCAGAATATTATCAATTAGAATCATTTGAATTTTCGTCTGGAGAGAAATTGAATAATCTTCCTGTTGAATATATTGCTTTTGGAACACCAATTACTGATGATGAAGGATATATAACAAATGCTATTGTTTTTTGTCATGGTTGGGGTGGAGATTATGGTTCTTTAAGAAGAATTATTGATATTATGGGTCCTGGCGAACCAATTGACACAAAAAAATTTTTTATTATAGCTATCACCACTCTTGGATCCCTAAACTCAGCAAGCCCTTCTGTTATGGAGCTCGGAGCTAAATTTCCAAAATACTCTATTGGAGATATGGTTAGATTTCAAATGGAATTTTTAAAAGTTAAATTCAATATCAAACATCTAAAGGGAGTTATAGGAAATTCAATGGGTGGATTTGAAGCATTGACATGGGGAGCTAAATATCCTGATTATATGGATTTTTTAATATCTTTAGTAAGTTCATATAAAGTAGCAGGTCATAATTATGCTCTATTTAAGTTTATGAATAATATAATTGAAAGTGATCCTAATTATAACAATGGAAATTATACTAAACCTCTTACAAATTCTCTTAAATTAGCTAATGAATCTATGTATCCGTATGGTTTGTCAAGAGAATATTATAGGTATGAATTATCTAATGATGAAATTGATTTAGCTATGGATGAAATGGCAGAAGAAGCTGTTGAAGAAAAATGGGATGCTAATGATATAGTTTATAGAAATAATGCTTCAACTGCATATGATATTGAAGATATTGTTTCTAATATAAAAGCGAAAAGTTTGATAGTAGCTATAAACCAAGATCAATATTTCCCTCCAGAACTTGATGCTATTCCTATGTCAAAAATGATAAAAGACTCAAAATTAATCATTTATGATTCTATAATGGGGCATATTGGAACTCATGAAATAATAAAGATAAAAAAAGAATTAGAAGAATTTTTAAAAGATTTTAAATAGAATTTTGAAGGATTTTAAATAACATATAAAAATTATAAGATGAAATTTATAGAAAAATAGCTTTTTTGGAATTGATTTTAATAAAATTGATTTTATTAGGGTTGATTTTTTTTAGAAATGATGTTTGGAAAATGATTTTATGAAAGTAAAGGTAAAAGATTATGGGTCTGCTGAAAAGTTAGACTCTGAAGATAAAGAAATGAGTTTTGTGACTTATGAGGTATCTGGATTAGATTCAGATTCATTAGAATTTTTAAAAGAAAATTTAGAAGGAAAAATAGATATTAGTGATGATTTATTATATATCACAATATTCTATGATGAAGAAATGTCTCCATTTCATACTGATGAAGCCAAAGCTAAAATTGATGATTTTATAGCTAGAGAAGAAATAGAAATGACAGTATTTTTATCTAGTTTTTTAGAAGATAAAAATGAATGATATTAATAAATAATATTAACTATTATTCTATTTAATATTATAAATTTATAACATTAAGGTTTATTTAGGATATTTAAGATATTTAGACTTATTCAGATTTGTTTATGTTATTTGAGTTTATTTAGATTTGTTTGGTGAAATTTCTAAATTTAAATCTAAACTAATGTCTAAACTTTTTGATGAATGGGTTAATGATCCTAATGAAATTATATCTGTTCCTGTTTCTACTAATTTTTGTATGTTTTCGGGATCTACTCTGCCTGAAACTTCTATAATAACATTTTCTCTGAGTTTAAAGTCATTTAAAATTTCTATTGTTTCTTGTATTTGATCAAAATTCATATTGTCCAACATTATAATATCTGCGCCATTTTTAGAAGCAATAGCTGCATCTTTACTATTTTCAACTTCAATCTCTATCTTCTTAGTAAAGCTAACTTTCTCTTTTGTTTGTTTTATAGCATCAGCTATTGACCCCACAATTTCAATATGATTATCTTTGATTAAAACCATATCATCGAGACAAAATCTGTGTGTATCTCCACCTCCAATACTTATAGCTAAATTATCGAATTTAGCTAATCCTGGAGCAGTTTTACGAGTTCCTGCAATTTTAATATTAGGATTAATATTTTTTGCTTTTTTAACTATTTCATTTGTTTGGGTAGCTATCCCACTCATTCTCATAAGTATATTAATTGCAGTCCTTTCTAGAGCTAATATGTCTTTAGCTTTACCCATTATTTCAATGATTGTTCCTCCAGCATAAACTTCAGATCCATCATCCTTAAGGACTGCTACCATTAAATTTCTACTTTCAAAGATTTCTTTCGCAATTTGAGAACCAGCCACAATACCAGGTTCTTTAGCTATTATTTTAGCATTAGCTAATGTTTCATCTGAAACTAATGCTTCAGTAGTAATATCTCCAAAACCAATGTCTTCGTCAATCCAATTTTCAATTGTTTTTTTCATTAAATCACCAAATAGCTATATTTTTATTTAATTATTATTTAAATACTAAATTATATATAATTTTTTGAACAAATATTTTTATACTAAAAAAGAATATATTATCATAGAAATATTTTAGAATGTCTATTTTTAATAGGTTCTTTTAATAAATTTTCTTTATTAAATCTTATTTAATAAAATAGATTTATTAATATTCTTACTAATAATCTTACTAGTAATTTTTACTAATAATTTTACTAATAATTTATCCAATAATTTGTCTAATATTTTTATTAATATTTTTATTACTAGTTTGATTTTATAATTTTATTCTTATAAATTTATTTAATAAATTAAATTTACTTTGAATAACTTTATTATAATAATCTTCTTTAATTAAAATCAATTAAAATCAATTAATATTAAAATCAATTAATAATAATTTAATAAATTTAATAAATATAATTTAATTAATAATCTAATACAATAAATTAATATAATAATGCAATATTAATATAATAATGCAATATAATAATTTTATATAATTTAATAATTATCTTGTGATCTAATGGAAATTACATTCTTAGGAACTTCTTCGGCGGTTCCTTCAAAATATAGAAATCATCCAGCTATAGCTTTGAAAGCTTTTGGAGAAATTATGCTTTTTGATTGTGGTGAAGCTACTCAACGACAATTAGCTAATGTAAAAATAAGTCCGATGAAAATTGACAAGATCTTTATAAGTCATTTTCATGGAGATCATATACTAGGACTTCCAGGTATTATCCAATCAATGGGATTTAGAGGAAGGATGGAAGATAATCCTCTCCATATTTATGGTCCTGTTGGTCTTTCAAATGTGAAAGAAGCTATATTTAATCTTGGTTATTTTGCAGTTGATTTTCCAATTATAATTCATGAAATTGATAACAATGGATCGAAAATAGAAACTGTAGTTGAAACCGAAGAATATGTTATTGAATGCATAAAAACTCATCATAATGTAGTTAATCTTTCTTATTCTGTGCATGAAAAGAAAAAACCTAGATTTTTAAGAGAAAAAGCTATGGAATTAGGAGTTAAACCTGGACCTGATTTTGGAAAGCTTCATAAAGGTATTGATGTTGAAGTCGATGGAAAAATAATCAAACCAGAAGAAGTATTAGGACCTCCTAGAATAGGATCAAAAATTGTTTATTCGGGAGATACAACTCCCTGTGAAGAAATGATTGAATTAGCTAAATGTGCAGATATTTTAATTCATGAATCTACTTATAAAGATGAAGATAGTGAAAAAGCTATTAATAATGCTCATTCTACATCATCACAAGTAGCTGAAATAGCTAAACAAGCTAATGTTTCTAAATTGATACTTACTCATATTAGTACAAGATATACTAATATTGATGATTTAAAAGAAGAAGCATTGAAAATTTTTGAAAATACAGAAGTAGCTCATGACTTTATGAATATAAAATTATAATAGTTGATAAAATGAATTTAAATTCCTTTTTACAATCTTTACAATATCCTTTCGCTGAATTTTTGCTTTATTCAATATTAATAGTAATTATTTCATTGATTCTAGTTAAAGTATTTTCATTTGTAATCAACAAAGCTACAGAAAAGTTTGACATTGAGATGACACTTAACTATCTATTGAAAGATCTTTTAAAATATTCAATTTATATCATAGCATTTGTTTTGATACTAGACATGGCTGGAATTAACATAAGTGCGTTAGTAGTTAGTTTAGGTATCATTGGTATTAGTATTGGTTTTGCAGCTAGAGATATTATTTCTAGTTTTGTTTCAGGGATGTTTATATTAGCTGATAAAACTGTGAAAGTTGGAGAAGTTATTGAAGTAGATAATATTAAAGGTGAAGTAAAAAAACTTGGATTTAGAACAACTACTTTAATTACTTCAGATAATCTAATTGTAACAGTTCCTAATTCAGTTCTTGCTAAAAATCCTTATATTAATTATACTTTTCTTGATGAACATAGAATTGATCTAGAAATGATAATTCCATTTAATGTTAATATAAATAAGTTCAAAAATATTTTTATTCAAAGAGTTTCTAATTTAGATTGGGTATTAGAAAACTCTTCTCCTCAAGTTCTTGTAAAAGAAATGGTGGACTGTGGAATAAAGTTAAAAATCAGTGCTTGGGGTAAAGATTATTCTAAAATTGAAGATTGTCGTTTAAATCTTGCTAATGAACTTAGAAAGATAATAAATGAAATTGGAGAATAATTTGAATTTTTATTATAAAAATTGAGTAATTTGGAATCGTATTAAAAGAATAAAATAATTTATAATTGTATTATAAGAATAAAGTAATTTGAAAATGTATTATAGAAAATAATATAAATGAAAATAATAATTATAATACTATAAATTAATAATAAATATATAAATTATAATATTAATAAATCTTATAATAATTTATAATAAGAAAATTTAAATATTTTTATAACTCAAGATAACTTTAATAAATTTAAAATTTAACTAAATAATTTGTATATAAATTTAGGTAATTTTCATGTTAACAGATTTACAAAAAGAAATAATTGACTTGAAGAATGAAAAAAATGCAATTATTCTTGCACACAATTATCAACCTGGTGGAATTCAAGAAATTGCTGATTTTATTGGAGATTCACTAGAACTCTGTATTAAAGCTTCTGAAATTGAAGATAAGGATTTAGTTGTTTTTTGTGGTGTAGACTTCATGGCTGAAACAGCTTATATACTGAATCCTGATAAAAAAATTGTTATACCTGATACAGAAGCTGAATGTCCAATGGCTCATATGTTAAGTTCCAAGCAGTTAGAGGAAGCTAAGCAGAAACATCCTGATGCAGCTGTTGTTCTTTATGTAAATTCTTTAGCTGATGCAAAAGCTAAAGCAGATATTCTTTGCACATCTGCAAATGCTTTAAAGGTTGTAGAAAGCTTGGATCAGGATAAAATCCTTTTTGGTCCAGATAACAATTTAGCTAATTTTGTTGCAAATCAAACAGATAAGGAAATTATTCCTGTTCCTGAAGGTGGACATTGTTATGTTCATAAAATGTTCCATAAAGGAGATATAGCTTTTGTTAAAGAAAATTATCCTAATGCTGAGATTATTGTTCATCCAGAATGTAATATGGAGGTTCAGTCTCTTGCTGACTATGTTTTAAGTACTGGTGGAATGATTTCTCGAGTTAAAGAGTCTGATAATAATGAATTTATAATTGGGACTGAAATAGATTTAATAACAAGGTTAAGTAGAGAATTTCCTAATAAAAAATTTTATCCTTTATTAGATGAAGCTATTTGTAAGACAATGAAGTTACATTCTCTTGAAAAAGTTAAAAATTCTTTGATAAATGAAGAATTTGAAGTATCAGTTCCTGAAGATATAGCTAAAAAATCTTTAAAAGCTGTTCAAAAAATGATTAATGTTTCTAAATAATAAATATTCTTATATAGTGAATATTTTATACTTTTTTTATTAATAAAATAGCAATAGTTTAAAAATATTAATTGTATTAATAAAGATTTAAAAATATTAATTAGGATAATAAAAATTTAAAGATATTATTGGGATAATAATATTTTAATTATATTAATAATAAATATAATCTTAGTTTGGTTAATAATTTAATTAATTGATATTTAAAAGATTATAGTATTAGATAAAATTCATGTTGTTAAAATTTCTTCGTTATATGGGGGTATAACGAAGAAAGACTACCATGTGATCTGTGATTTAGGATATATATTCACACAAAGTGTGATATATATCTTAAATTGGTATATATTTTTAACAAGTATTATTTTAAATTAAGTTATATATAAATATTTTGTAGAATAATTGCTCTACAAATTTATAACAATAAGATTTAGAAAATAAAACATTATTAATGGGTTGTTTTATAATTTAGATGATTTAGTATTTTTATATTAATTTATACTAATTTTTACTAATTTATATTATTTATATTAATTTATATTAGTTTGCAGTGATTTTTATAATAGTTTATTTTTAATTATAATTTATTCTTCAGAATTATCTTCTATTATTGTAAAACCTGTTTTTAAATGTTTTAATTCTTCTTCTGTTAATAATTTTTCTTTTACATTAATATTCATGATATTACTCTGACCAAATGGATCTTCTATTATCAAAGTTGCTTCAATTTCTCCATTAGTCAATAAAGATAATTTTTCAAGAATATCTAGGCCATTTTTTTGAGATTCTTCATCATCAAAAACTATTAAAGCTTGTTTCACTCCTTCTTCAAAACGTACAATTATTCCTTCTACATTTGATACATATCCAAGGGATTTTGGACCAGGTTCTACCTTTAATCCTAGCTCTGGGATCGATACGGTAGCTGATTGGGATTTAATAACTCTAGATTTTAGAGTATCATTATTTATATGAATGGTATGTTTTTTAGGTTCTTTTTGTTCTAAACAAATAACATCATTATGTTTATATCCACATGCAGTGCATATAATTGAAGTTTCAAGAATCTCTCCAAAATGAGGTATGTTAGAGGTTTTTGTTGTAGATTGGGCTGTTTGTTCACCATGACAAACAGGGCAATCTATTACCATTTTTGCCAATTTATCATCTCATTTTTTATATATTATATATGTCTTAACTATTTATAGCTATTTATAGTTATTTATAACCATTCTAAGCTATTTAAAAGTTATTTTTTAGCTATTTATTGGCTATTTTTTACCTATTTCTCTTTTATCTCTTCTTCTGCGTATAAATAACCTTTTGAATCTAAATCTTTGATTATATTTTCTAAAGTTTTTTTATCAGAGGCACAAATCTTATTGCCTCGAATATTGTTTGATAAATTATAGAGATATTCAAAATCTTCTTTTATTTCAGGTTTATTTCTTAAAGATTCTATGAATTTTTTAGTTTTATCTGGGTCAGAAGCATCAACTTTTCTCGTTAAAGGTTCTCTAAATCCAGGAACTAAATAAGTAACATCTTCTATAACTCCACCATGTTTATTTATAATAATATCTACAACATCAGCTAATTCATCAACAGTATTTTTAAGCATAACTGTTTTACAAGTTTCAGTAATACTTGTTAGCATGTTTTGAACAGTTCCATCAACAGTTTGGGTATTTACAACTTTCACATTATTTTCATTAGCTTTTTTCACTAGAAAATCATGAATGACTCTATTTTCAGAGAAATATTCTAGTTGTTTTCCACCTCTGTGAATTTGCATAGCTCTTTTAACAAAACGATCTTTATGATTCTCTTCACTAGATTCTAAAACGAAAAAATGTATTGATGCATCATTTTTAAACTTATCTATATCTATCAATCCTGGAACAAGATGCACGCCCTCAATAACTACATCATCATAATCAGAAATAGCTCTGCTGATTACTTTTTCAATAGCTGGAATAACAAAGGAGGCATGTTCAACAAAACCTGCATTTATAAGTTCATCATTAGTATCAAAATTTTGTTTGTTTCTTAAAACTGTAAATGCATCAAAAGAAGATTTATGTAAAGCAGGTGCATATTCTTCTCCTATGATTCCTCTAACAATTTCTCTAATAAAGTCAGTTTCTAATAAATGTTTTATTTCTAACTTTTTAGCTAATTCTGCAGATATTGTAGACTTACCAATTCCTGATGCACTTCCGACTAATATAACATATGGTTTTCTCAATTTACTCCCTTCTTAGCTTTTTTAACAACAATTACTGAAATAAAAAAAGATTTAGTAATAATCCTTACATTTATTATTTCTGTCATTGTTTAAGTATCTTTTTATTAGCATTTTATTTTCCATAGCTATTTTTTATAGTCTCATCATCTATTTTACTATAAATTTAAGTAGTAGATGAATTTATATGGTTCAATATTGATTTTACTTTATTCATTAGTTTTTTTGAATAGTTTAATAAGTATCTTATGATGGATATATATCAAAATATTAATTTAACAACTTCTAAAAATAAGTTAAAGTAAAAAATTAACCCAAAGAAAAATCCAATTTATAAAAAGAAAAGAAGAATAATAATTTAATAAATTTTTATTCTAATAATAAATAGGTTTATTTTTTTTGTTTTTCAGAACACTAAATCAAACTATGGTAATAAAAGAGCTAATAATATGGATTTTTTTCCTGTTTTTTATAAAACATTAATAGTGACCATTAGATTATTAATTGTTTTATTTTTTTCATATTTTTAACTCTATATAAATTAACATGATTTTTTGGAGTGTGTGTAATGGAATTATCAGTAATTACTAATTAATTATTTCTATATTTAAAGAAAGAATTTAAAGAGGTGTCTTAGTGGAGAGGGGGAACTTACTTATTATTATATTACTTCTTTTATTATAATATTAGTTTATCCCAAAATAATTCTTTCAATGGGCTGAGTATAATAGATATAATTTTTTAGTTACTAATAATTCATAATATTACACACACTCAAAAAAATTTCATTTTTTGATAAATAAAAGGGAATAAATATTTTAGACAATAATATGTTTATTTAAGTCTAAATGATACAAAAAAGATAAATATATACTTGACATAATTACAGTGAAAGAAAATAGTAATAATGATTTTATACTAAAGAATCATTAATAAAAACCACTTTTCTTTTATATATATCGTTTATGTATAATTTTCCTTTAAGATATCTCGTTTTTTAATATTTTTTCTGATTTATTAACTATGGCAGAAATCATTATAATTATTTATAAAGAATAAAATAACTATGAAAATATTAAAAAATTAAAAATAGCTTTTTACCCCTATATTTTCGCATGAATTAATAATTTACCCTCATTAATAATGAGATTATTAATACATAAAACTAAAAACTCTTCAAACCCCCGTTTGACCTGTTTTATTATATTAATAGTAAAAATACTATAAATATAATATTATAATTTATCTAAATATTAAAGTATTAAACTTATAAGATTGTATAATATATAAGTATGATAAACTATTTAAATTTTGTGCTAATATATAATGCAAAACATACAATAGATAATTAATTTCGAGAATAAACATTATATAATATATATATTTCTATTTTTTCTTATCAATTAATAATAAAAAAGAATTAAAATATATCTAACCTTAAATAACCAAAATAAACACCAAAAAACAGATAATCAAAATACATAGTCCAAAATACATATCCAAAATAAATACTCTAAAATAAATAAAAAACTAACAATATACAAAATTGCCTAATGAAACATATGCTCATAAATTTTCATAAATAAACAAAATATTAATGGATTGATATATATAATAAGTTAATAAAAAAGAAAATCATACAAAAAGAGAAAATAGTTGAAATTGATAGAATTTTATAATTATTAAATGCACTTCTCATTAATATAAGATTTTTTTCCAATCTAGCTGGTTTTTTTAAATATTTTTATCATTTGGGCCTTAATTATTATTTATTTGAACATATAATTCATCAATAATTCCAAATCTATTTTTTAGTTTGTTAATTCAAATATTAATAATTTTTAGATTATATTTTATTATCTATTTTGTTTTTATTATCTATCGTTTGATTAATAGATATATAATCTGTTTATTCCACTTTTGTTTCATATTTATACAAATTTTAAGTAATTTTTTTTAAAAATACTCAAACTATATATTTAATAACAATAAAATATAATATTAAAATAATGTATAAGGTATAATTTCTAAGTCCTTAATTTATTATAAAATATATATTTTAATTAAATTATTTAGATTATATTAATATATATTCTAATTATAATTATTATATTAATTAATATATTTAAATATAAAAAAATTATATTAAGATTATATTAATATAAAAATTATATTAATATTAAGTTTTAATGTATTTATGAATGTAAAATTATGCAATTAAAATATATATTTTATAATAATTATTATTATAACTTTATTTATAATATTATAAATGATTTATGTACAATAATTTATATATAATCTAAAAAATTTAGAAATAATTTAGATTATAAAACTCATATTTATAATAATTCAAATAATATAATAAATTTATCAAATTAACTTTATTGAATTTTAGGAGTGATTTCTTGTATTCTATTGTCTCAGTTGAAGAACTTCAAAGTCTTAATCCATTTATCGTCATTGGATGTGGTGGAGGTGGAGAAAAGTTTTCTAATTTAGAAGGAATTGAAACTGTTGGATTCATTGATGATGATGATACTAAGCATGGGAAAACATTTTGTGGATCTAATGTCTCAGGAAGCTTAATTAAGACAATGGAGGAGACTGATGCTAAAAGTGTAGCTATTATGTTGCCAATTGGTGCGGAAGGTTCAGCTCTTAGATATGCTGTTCAAGCTATTGATAATGGTAAAAATGTGGTTTCTTCATTTAGATCACTTCCTCTTAATGACAATATTTCCTTATTAAATTTTGCAAATGAAAAAAATGTTACAATAAAAGAAATAAGTCCTAGATTAGATGTAATCAATGATTTATTCGGTATTTCTCCAGAAAAATGTTGTGAGACTCTTCCTAAAATATCTTATAAACCAAAAGCACCTGTTGTTTTTGTTGGAGGAACCTCTCAAGAATGTGGGAAAAGAACAACAACTAGATTATTGGGGAAAGCAGCTGATAAGAAAGGATTGACTTCAGTTGTTATTTCTACTGATGAAATGGGCTTAGAACAACCTTCTGACTTGAATTTCAGAGCAGGAAGTTTATCAGCAATGGATATTCCTTCTGCAATTCTTGGTTCAATCAGATATCTTGAAAAAAAGAAAAATCCTGATATAATATTTATTGAAGGTCAGTCTAGTTTAACAGAAAAAGGAAATCCTCACCCAAGAGGTTTATCTGCAGCTATTTTAATTGGAGCTTCTCCTGATGCTACAATTGTTTGTCACAGGCCTAATCATCCTTATAGGGATCCAAGGGGCATAACTGAAGAAATAACTGCAATTGAAGCTGTTGAGCCAACTAAAGTTGTAGGGCTGTCTATAAATTTAAGAAATGCTGATTCAAATATGAAATCTGAAGACTTTGAATCAGAGTTTAATTTACCTTCTGCAGATGTTTATAATGAAGGTGCTTCAAAATTATTAGATTCTATTTTAAAATATTTAGAGGAGAACAATAAATGAGTTTTGTTGATACTTTAAAAAGAAGTCTTGGGTTTGATGAAGAAACAAGAGAACCTGTAACAGGAGACTATGCTGAAGATCTATTAGAAAATGATTTTTACATAGCACCTGAGCAACCGTTTTATGAAATTATTTTAATCAGACCTAGAACTGTTGATGATATGGATTATGTATTTGATCAAATTGTTGAAGAAAATAATCCTGTTATTGTCGATTTAGGATTTCTTGAAAATGAAGGTCCCGATGCATTCCAAATGGCTGGAGAAAAGATTAAAATTCTTAGAAATAAACATAAAACAGAGGCAATTTCTCTTTGTAAAGGCCCTGATAAAAATATGATTATTTTAACCCCTTCAAGAATTAATTTAATCAAAAAAGGATAAATAGTTTAGTAGTTTAGTATTATTTTTATAATTATTTTATCTTATTAATCTTAATACTTTATCTTATTCTATTTTATTTTACTTTATATTATATTATTTTATATTATTTTATATTATTTTATCTTATTTCATACTTATTTTATAGTTATTCTTATATTATCTTATTTTTATTTCTATTTTATAGATAATCATCTTATAATTATTAATATTAGTTTATTTTGTCTCTTTAATGTTTTTCAAATTAACATATATTTTATATTAGCATATATTGATTTTTTTCATAATTAAATATTAAAAAAAGTTTTAGCATTTTTGAAAGCTACTTTATCTATTTTTTTCCCATCAAAACCAATTTTTTGTAATGTACGCACTGTTTTTGGAACAGATAAAGGGTCAGATGGCATATTACTTATGTCACTATTTAAAAGGAATTTATCAAATCCATATTCTTTTAAAATATCAACAGCTTCATCAATTTCCATCTTTTGAGGTTGAATGGTTAATCCTAAAATGAAATCTTCATCTATAACTTCATCAATTACTTTTGAATTAATATGATCTATAACAACTAGTTTAGGATCTATTTTTTTAAGTACAACTGACTTAATTTCTTTTAGAACTTCTTTTTTGTCTTTTCGTGGGGTATGGATTATGACCTTTGACTTTGTTTCATCAGCTATTTCAAGCTGTTTTTCAAATATATTAAATTCTTCTGGAGTTAAATTTTCAAGACCTATTTCTCCAATAGCTATTATATCTTTATTTTCAATATAATCATTTAATTTATTAAAAATGATTTCTGGAGATTTAACAATATTCGTTGGGTGGATTCCTAAAGCTACTTTAAGTTCTAACCCATATTTCGCTGCTCTTTCTGTATCATAATTTAAAATTCTTTCTAAATGATTTAAAAGAACAGTTTCATTAGTTATTTCATAAGGATAATAAGCACAAGTTATTGCAGTGTCTATTCCACTTATAAACATTCTTTCAAAGTCTTCGCTGCTTCTTGCATCTCCATGTATGTGTGTATCTATCAATATATATCCTCCTAATAAATTTTTCTTATTTATTATAGATATATTGTATTTTTCATTATTTGTATTTATCCTATAAATTCTTTAATAAAACTTATTTTAGATTTTAGTTTTAACTTTATTCTTAAACTTTTATTTGCATTGATTTTTATTGCAATTTTTAATTTTATTATATTTTTTAATTTTTTTAATTCTTGTAATTTTTATATTTTATTTAATATTTTATTTTATTTTATTTTTGAAAAGTATTACTTTTATTAATATTTTCCATGTATTTTTAATATAATATTTATTTTATTTTGACATAATTTTATTTTGTTATATCTTAGATTTTATATATTTTTATATTATTTTATTACTTTTTTTTATTATTTATTTATACTTAGATAATATTAAATATATTTATCTTATAAATTCTATTTATATATTCAAATAAACATTAACTGATTTGTATTACTTTCCATGATTTTTATTATCAATGTTATTATTTTCATATGTTTATTTTATTATTAAAATATATTGTTTTTTTTAATATTATTCTATTTATTTATCTTAAAACTATTTTATGAATAATAAAATAATTATTATATTATATTATAGTTTAAAATAATTTTATAGGGTTTCATATGTTTAAAATAATTTATATATTGATTTTAATTTTATTAAATGTTAATTAAAGTTTTATTAAAGTTTTATTAGATAATTATAAAGTTTTTATTAATATTCTATTAAAGTTTTTATAATTTTTTATCAAATTTTATTGATCATTTGATACTTTAATTTTTTGATAAAATAATTATATTTAATACTTTTTCTCATATTTTTATAAAAAAATTTATATAGTAATGATATCAAAATTAGTATTATAATTTATTACAGTATTAAATATTTTTAATAAATTTATTAATAAATAATGAATATTAAGTATTAAATAAATTTCTCAGGATTTTTATTTTCTTTTATTTTTTAATAAAAGTAATACTTTATCAATTGGATTATAACATTTTATAATAAAATTGTAATAAGAATTGTAATAAAAACTATAATAAAAATTATAAAATATTATATTAATTTATATTAGTTTATATTAGATTATATCAGCTAATATTAACTTATATTGGATTATGAGGTTATAGTAAATTTATTAACATTGTATGTTTAATATTGTAATAATGGGGGTAATTTTGAGGAAACATATTATTTAAAGGATTAGGGATTGGTATGTTTAATGAAAAAATATGTTATTTGGATTTGTATGAAGAAGTAATGGAAGAAATTAAATTTTTAACTAACTCTGAGATAAGGATGAATGTTTTAAAGTATTTATCTAATTTATCGGCTAATATTAAAGATTTGAGTTTAGCTACTAATTTGAAATATAGTGCTGTTTCACATAGTATCCATCGTTTGATGGAATATGGATATTTATACGATGATGATGGAAAATTTGGGTTGAATAATATAGCTTTAATGAAATTTATGAATTTTATGAATTTTAGAGATTCGTTCTGTATTCTTAGGGATTATATGGATTTTTGGGATGATCATGATATTTCTTGTATTTCAGTAGAGGATTTATCAGATTTAAGTTCATTAAAAAGGTCTTATTTGGTTGAATCAATCCGAACAGATATATATCAACCTCAAAATATTTTTAAAGAAGTTTTAATGAATTCAAACACTGTTAGATCTATATTTCCTTTCATAAACTCCGACTATCCAATAATTTTCGAGAATTTATTGAAAAATAGTGTTAATATTGAATTATTATGTGAAAAATCTGTTACACAAAATTTTATCCAATCTATAGATACTGAAACTCTTAAAAAGGGATTAAAAAATGGAAATTTTAAGATTAAATCTTTAAAAAAGAATATTAATCTATTTTTAACTATAACTGATGATTTTATGTTTTTTGGATTATGTAAAGATAGTGGTAAATTTGATCAAAATCGTCTTCTTGTTTCAAATGAATCTAAAGCTATTGATTGGGCTAATAAAATCTTTGAAAAGTGTAATTATGGTGGAAATAAATTATATTTTTAATATTGTATTAATATGTGAATAGAGGGATTTATATGATGAATAATAAAAGTAAAAATTTCCATGATGTTAATATTAATAATTCTAATGGCAATAAAAAAGTTAATAATAATGATATTACTAATGTTACTGATGTTGATGATAGTAATAATAATATTGATAATATGGGAGATATTGATGTTATTATTCCTGATGATAGTGCTGATGTAGAAAAAATTAACAATTCTAACAATATTTCTCATAAAAGTGATGAAAAAAGAAATTCAGAAATTTTTAATGATATAAAGCGTATATTAACTTCAACACTAAGAACAAAATTATTAATTTCTTTATTTTCTTCAAAAAAAGATTTAAAATCCCTTCGAGCTGAATTAGATAAACCTTCTACTTCTATATTACATGGAGTTAAACAACTTAGAAAATTGAAATTAATTAAAAAAGAAGATGGAATATATGAATTATCCTCAAATGGAAAAATATTAGCTGCAAACATTTTAAAACTTGTAGAAAATACCTCTTCTATTAATAATAATGTTGAATTTTGGAATCAGCATACTATAGAAGATATTCCTCAAACTTTCTTGAAAAAAATATACAATATTCATAATGCAAGACATATTTCTTCTATTAATTCTTCAATTGGAGGAATTTTCTCTGAAAATTTAAATGAGTACTTGGAGTTTGTGTCAAAATCAAGAAAAATTAAGATTTTAACGCCTATATTTTTTGATATACAGTTGGATATAATAATAAATAATTTAATCAGCAATGTAGATTTGGAATTAATTACCACTGATGAAATTCTAGATTATATGAGAGTTAATGGTTATGGCTATAAATTAATATCATTAAAAAAACATGTGAATATTAAAATATGGAAATATCCTAAAGATTTTAAGATCTTTTTGACTTCTTGTGATAATTTTATATCTTTAGGGTTATTTTCTGGAGAATATTATGATGATTCTTCTCTTCTTCTTGATGAAGAAAAAGAAGGAATAAATTGGGGTTTAGGATTATTCGAATATTATAAGAAAGATTCTGTATTAATAAATCTTGAAGAATATTTTGATATTTTTGAGGGACATTAATAATTAAATAAAAAAAGAGGATTATAAAAATAAAAATTGAAAAAATAATAAAATAATAAAAACAAGATAAATGTAGTAAAATAATAAAAACAAGATAAAAATAATAGAAAAATAAGATAAAAAATTTAAAAAATAAAAAAATCTTTAAATTAATTGAAATAGGATTCAACAACTGATTTTAAGGAATCTATTTTAACTCTCTCTTGTTTTTCTGTATCTCTGTCTCTTATTGTGACAGTATTATCTTCAAGAGTATCATAATCTATGGTGATAGCTATTGGCACTCCAATTTCATCAGATCTTGCGTAACGCTTTCCGATAGTTCCAGAAGTATCATAATCAACCATAAAACCAGAATTTCTAAGAGTGGTTGTGATTTCATTAGCTATTTCGTTTAATTCATCTTTATTCATAAGTGGGAAAACTCCCACTTTAATAGGAGCTAATGAATTAGAAAGTTTAAAATAATCTTTATCTTCTTCATTTTCTGCTACATGAAATGAATGTAGAAGTACAGCATATAATATTCTGTCAATACCAAAGGATGGTTCAATTACATGAGGAATTAATTTTTCTCCTTTTATTTCTTCTTCAATATCTTCGAAATTTACATGTTCGCTGTTTATTTCAAATATTTCTCCATCAATTTCAGCACTATATTGGCCTGTTTGATCTATTGAGTTTTTTATAGATTTTATTTTTTCATCATCAGCATTATCTAAAAATTCTTTAACTTTTGGAGCATTTTGTTTAAATGAAGGGCCAAATTTAGTCATATTTGGTTTAGCTATTGTTTTAGAAACTATTTTTGCCTCATCAAATTGAACATACAAGTCTAATTCTTCATTACTGTGTTTGGAATGGGATTTTAAATCATAATCTCCTCTATCAGCTATTCCAATAATTTCAACCCATCCATAACGGTCTGTTTTAACTTCAACATCCCAACAATCAATTGCATAGTGAGCCATTTCATTAGGTAAATGTTGTCTAAATCTTAAAACTTCATCAGGAATTCCAAGCTCTTTTAAGAATTTTTTAGCTAAATAAATTTGATAAATTAATATTTCATTAGCTACAACTCCACTATCTAATGCTTCTTGTGCTGTTATAGTAATTGGATCTTTTTCTTCTATTTGTGTGGCTTGTGAATTTAGAACAAGTTTTTCATTAGCTATTGATTTGAATTTTGGATGAGTTTTATCATGTGGATTAACAAATATTTCAGCTTCTGCTTGTGTAAATTCTCTAAGACGAATAACTCCTTGACGAGGAGAAATTTCATTTCTATAAGCTTTTCCAAGCTGAACAGCACCAAAAGGTAATTTATTTTTGAAAAAACGGGAAAGTCTTTTAAAAAGTATAAAGATCCCTTGAGCAGTTTCTGGACGCATGTATCCTGGTTTATTTCCTTTAGCTCCAATGTTAGTTTTAAACATGAGATTATAATTCCAAATTTCACTTAATTTATCTCCACAATTTGGACATTCTACTTTATGTTTTTCTACAATCTCATCTAACTCTTCGTTTGTCATACCTTCTACTTCAAGATTAGTAACCTCTTCAATGATATGATCTGCTCTAAATACATCTTTACAACCTTTACATTGTATCATAGGGTCTGTGAAATTGTCTACATGTCCTGAAGCTTTTAAAACTTCTTCTGGAGTAACTGTAGGACTTTCTATTTCATAAAATCCTTCACCAGCTATATATTGCTTTCTCCAAAGTTGCATTATATTGTTTTTTAATATAGCTCCAAGTGGACCATAATCAGTAAATCCAGAAACTCCTGAATATATTTCAAATGATGGCCATAGGAAACCTCTTTTTGTACTAATATTTATCATTTTTTCATGATTCATTAATATAGCTCCAAATATGATGTATTTGATTAATATTTTTATCTAATTAATAAGTTTTAAAGATTATTTTTTTTTAACTCATAATCTTGTTTTATTCTACTACTTTCAGGACGAGTTTGACCCATATATTTACTATCTCTTTCAGGATGGCCATATGGTTTTTCTGCACTTGATGTCATAGTTTCAAAAACAATTTGACAAGCACGTTGACCAGGATATAATGCCACAGGCATTTTTCCAATATTTGATATTTCAAGAGTAATTTTACCTTCAAAACCAGGATCAATGTATCCTGCAGTTACATGCATAGTTATTCCAAGTCTTCCCATTGAAGAACGACCTTCTACTCTAGCTACTAGATCATCTGGAATTTTGACAGTTTCATAGGTTGTAGCTAATGCAAATTCATTAGGATGAATAATAAATGCTTCATCATTTTCTACATGCATTGACTCCATATAGGAATCTAAATCTTCAGAGTCTTTAGGATCAATAAATGGTTTTTTTATAATTCTAAATCCTTTAAATTCACTACCAATTCTTAAATCAACTGAAGATGGTTGAATTTGTTTTTCAGTGTTTTCTAAAGGAGTTATTGTTATTTTCCCTTCTTTTAAATATTTTTTTATATCTTTATCACTTAAAATAGCCATTGTCAATCTCCGAAGTCTTTTAGCTTTAAAATTTAATTTTTTCAGTAATTAAATAGGTTTTAATTGATGAAATTTTTATTATTTTTTATATTTATAATCTTATATTCTATATTTATTAATTTTTTATATCAATTTTTTATCTATATCAATTTTTTATTTATATTAATTTTTTATTTCTATTAGTTTTATTATTTTTATTATTTTAATATATCCTTATTTTAATAGATTATTATATAATCAGAATATATAGATAAAAAATTAATAGAAATAAAAAATACACATTAAAAATTAAAAATATTTAGTAAAACTAGAACTAAAAGATATAATTAAAAATACAATTATATACAATATAAATTAAAAAATATTTTTTGAAATTTATTTGAAATTATAATTATCAATATGATTTTTTATTCAAATTTCATCAATATTCTTCTTAGAATTCCTTTTAAAGTATGAGCTTCTCTACCAGTTATAAATGCTCTATTAATAATATTTTTAAAAGATTTAAGGCCTGTTTTTTCTTTATGTTCAGGTATATTGAGTTTTTTGATTAGTTTTTCCATATCTTTTAGAAGATGTTCTTTTTCAAGATTTGTTGCTTCTTCTAATCCTTCTACAGGAAATTCATTTCTATTTTTAAATATTTCGTAAAAAATAATAGCTGCTGCATGAGATATATTCATGATAGGATAGTTATGATCGGTAGGGATACTTACGATAATGTCACATAGGTCTATTTCTTCATTATAAAGTCCATTTCCTTCCCTTCCAAATAAAATAGCTATTTTTTGATTTAAATTTATTGATTCTCCTAATTCTTGTGGCTTTATAGGAATACGAGAAAGATTATAGCTACCTCCAGGAGTACCAGTAGAACCAATTATAAAATCAATATTCTGTTTTTTAAAAAATTCATCAAGATTAGGATATGTTCTTCTTGCAACTGCATCTTCAACAATAGGTCTAGCATGCATAGCTTGATAATATGCTTCTTTTTTTAGTTCACAGGGGTTTATTAAAACAAGGTTTTTGAGACCAAAATTAGCCATAGTTCTAGCTAAAAAACCAACATTTCCTGAAGATTCACATTCTACAAAGACAATAAATATATTTTTTTCTAGTCTATCATAATTCTTTGAAAAATGTAATCCGTCGGCAGTTGAAAGCTTTTTACCTCTTTTGGTTGATTTTTCTTTTGCTTTAGAAACTGCTTTGGTATCTTCTTTAATTTTTTCTTTTTCTTCATCTAAAATATTCGTATTATTCTTAACAAATACTTTTTCTTCTGAAGCTGTATCTCCTACTTAAAACACATCCTTGGATTTTTATTGTTTATATTAATCTTATTGTTTTTATGATTTTCATATTATTTTTTGTATTTTTTGCATTGTTTATTTATATTAGTTTTATATTTTAATCTTTTTCTTATTTTTATATTTTATTATTTCTATAGTTATTTCTATATTTTTAGTTTAAATCAATTTATAAAACTTATTCAATATCATAAGCCATTTTCAAAAGTTCTAATATATTAATCACTTTTATATTTTTTAATCCTTCTTTGTCTAAAGCATCTTGAATATTGTATTGACAAAATGGACATATACTGACTACTGCATCAACATCAAGCTTTTTAATCATATCTGCTTTTTTCTTACCTAAACCAAATGCAATTTCTGGCTTTCCAGCTCTGACCCCTCCACCAGCTCCACAACATTGATCTGGCTTTTCCATTTCTATAAATTCAAGGCCTTTTATTTTATTTAATATTTCACGAGGTTCTTCACTTATACCTTGACCTCTAATAAGGTGACAAGGATCATGATATGTAACTCTCATATTTAAATCTTTCATCTGATTAGTATCAAGTTTATCAGCTAAAAACTCACTAATATCTAATACATTTAGATTGACTCCATATTTGGGATAGTCTTTTTTCAATGTAGCTCCACAACCAGCACAAACTGTGATTATAGTGTCATATTCAGAAAGTGCATTGTTATTTTTTTCAATAAGATCATTTACAATATTAGTTTGTCCGGTTCTGAGCATTGGTGAACCACAACAGACTTGATTTTTTGGAATATCAACTTCAAAACCATTTTTTTCTAAAACATCTATAAGTGCAAATCCTACATTTTGGAGTCTATAATCTACCATACATCCTGTAAAAACAGCTATTTTAGATTTATCCTTAGATTCAGATTTATTTTTTTTCTTTTTATTCACGGCTTCTATAAAACTTTCTTGAAGAGGTTCTACAGACCTACCAGTAGCTGAAATCATTTTTTTAACTTCTTTGTGAGCTTCAAGAGGTCCTAAATTTTTATTATTAGCTAAAGCTCTCAATTTTTCAATAGCATCTCCAAAGCTGTTAATTTCTTTTGGACAGACTTGTCCACACTTTCCACAGCTAGTACAATAATAAAGTCCCTCATTTATACTTTCTTCAGTTCTATTTCCAGCATCTCTAGGGTCAAAATCAAATTTAGATAAATATCGCATGAAGTAAGGCCCTGCAAATTCATCAGTTTCTTTAATAACTGGACAAGCAGAAAGGCATGAGTAACATTCAATACAACTTCTAACTTTTTTAGTATCAACACACTCTTCGTTTTCAATAATGGAAGGACAATCACATCCTTTTATTTGGATATTATCAACCTCTACATTAATATCTTGACTTTTTTTATTAGAGTTAGCTTCTAAAAATAATTGCATTTTAGCTACTTTTTCTTCAATTTCAGATTTATCAACAATCAAATCTTTTATCACAGGAAAGTCTAGGGGTTCAATAACTGAATAATCTTCGATTTCAGCTTTACAAGCTAGAACCACTTCACCGTTCATTTTAAGTGCACAAGACCCACATTGTCCTGCTCTGCATGAACTTCTAAAACTTATATTAGCATTATATTTATCATTAATAGCCATCAAAGCATCTAAAACTTTCATTTTATAAGTTTTTTCAATTTCATATTTTTCAAAATAAGGTTTCTCATCTTTTTCTCTATCAAACCTTAATACTTTAATTTCTATCATTTTATACTCCAATATTTAGATTTAATATCTAAATTTATAATTTTTATAATATATTTAAATTTGTAATTTATATTTGATTAAAAATAATTTTTAATCTTAGCTGTATCTAGATAGTAATCAGATTAAATAATCTTAGATAATACATGTTAATCATTAGTAATAATTTGATATTATATAACATATATAACATATGTATATATGCGGATATCAGTATATAATTTAGATTTATTTGTTTATTTCTATTTAATATTATTCTTGATACTTGTTATTATTAAAGGATATTAAAAATTATTATATAATTATATAATTAATTGTAAAAATGATTTATATAATATGTAAAAATCATCAAAAAATATATTTAATAATTAAACCAAACATATTTATATATTATAAACTTTTATCTTAATTTAAAGAATATATGTTTGTTATATTACTTATAATTATTGATAGAGAAGAATAGAGATGTTTATATAATAATTATATTAATAATTATGTCTTAAAAATATAATACTATTGCTATTATTCAATAAATCGTTTTTAACTTAATTATTTTGTTTATATTATTTATGAGGAATGATAATGGATTTAAATCAATTAGTACAAGGTAAATTTGGGGATAAGGAGTTTTTATTAGGTAATGAAGCTGCTGTTAGAGGAGCTATTGAAGCAGGTATTTCAATCGCAGCAACTTATCCAGGAACTCCGTCTTCTGAGATTGGAAATATTTTATCAGTTCTTGCAAAGGATGCAGGGATTTTTTTTGAATTTTCTGCTAATGAAAAAGTAGCTATGGAAGTTGCAGCTGCTAGTGCAGCTAGTGGAGTAAAATCATTTACATTTATGAAACATGTGGGTCTAAACGTTGCTTCTGATTCATTTATGACAGCAGTTTATACTGGAACTCCTGGAGGTCTAGTTGTATTAAGTGCAGATGACCCTTCAATGTTTTCTTCACAAAATGAACAAGATAATCGTCATTACGCTAGATTAGCTAATTGTCCTGTATTAGAACCTTCAAACCCTCAAGAAGTCAAAGATATGATGGTTTATGGGTATGAACTTTCAAGAGAATTTTCTATTCCAGTTATTCTTCGTACAACTACTAGGGTTTCTCATATGAGAGGTATTGTAGAATTTGATAATGTTCCTAAAAAAGAAGAAAATACAAATTTATCAAAAAACTCTAAAGAAGTTCATTGGAAAAAAGGCTTCTTTAAAAAGAATCCAAAACAATTTGTTCCAGTTCCAGAAAATGCAATGGTAATGCATGGACAAGTTGTAGAAAAAATGGATGATATAGGAGTTATAAGTAATATTTCTGAGTTTAATAGGGTTTTTAGACCTATTGATCATATAATTGAAGAAAATATTAATGGAAATAAAAATATTAATAATAATATTAATATTAATAATAATAATTTTAATAGTAATAATGGTATTAATAAAACTTCTGATTCTAACTTTAATATTGATTTAAGTCTTGGTGAAATTAATAATAAGAGATTTGGTATCATAACTAGTGGTAGTGCATTTAATTATGCTTTTGATGTGGTTAACGAAGATAATTTACCTATTGATATTTTGAAATTAGGTTTTACTTATCCCCTTCCAAGAGATCTGATTTTAGATTTCCTCGAAGAATTAGATGGAGTTTTTGTAATTGAAGAAGTTGATCCAATAATGGAAACAGAAGTTTTAGCTGCTATTGGTGAAATTGGAATGGATATTCCGGTCTTTGGAAAAATTGATGGAACTTTTCCTCTTATTCATGAATTCAATTGTGATATTGTGAGAAATTCTATTAATAAAATAATTATGGGTGAATTTATTGATGATGGGGCTATTGATGAATTTAATAGGTCTAATGATGAATCTAATAATCCTTTAAATAGTGATGAAAAAATAGCTAATATGCAAGATAATTTACCGTCACGTTCTCCTACATTGTGTCCAGGTTGTTCTCATAGGGCTACATATTTTGGTGTTAGGCGTGCAGCTGAAGAATTAAATATAGCTAATGAAAATCTTATATTTTCTTCTGACATTGGATGTTATACTCTTGGTGTAAGTCCTCCTTATGAAACTACTGACTACCTTCTGTCAATGGGATCTAGTATTGGTGATGCTTGTGGATTTTCTGTTGGAACTGATCAATACATTGTTAGTTTTATTGGAGATTCAACATTTTTCCATGGAGGTATTCCTCCTCTTATCAATGGCGTTCATAACAAACATAGATTTGTGGTAACGGTTCTTGATAATAGAACAACTGCAATGACTGGAGGACAACCAAATCCTGGACTTCCAGTTGATGGAATGGGGGATATTGCTCCTGAAATTTCCATTGAAGCAATAGCTAAAGCTTCAGGTTGTGAATTTGTTGAAACAATTAATCCTATGAATCTAAAAAATACAGTTGATACTTATAAAAGAGCTCTTGAATATGATGGGGTGTCTGTTATAATAGCTAAATATCCATGTACTCTTATAAAAGGAATAAAACCAAAAAAACCAATGGCAGTGAAACATGATAAATGTAATGATTGTCATGAATGCATTGACACATTAGCATGTCCTGCAATTTCTTTAGTCGATGGAAAAGTTATTGTAGATGATTTTATGTGTAAAGGTTGTACTGTCTGTGTGCAAATGTGTGATAAAAAAGCTATTGGTGTAAAAAAAGATTAATATCATATTGATTAAAGTATATAATAATTAAAATAAAAAGATTAAGTAAAGAAATTAATTAAAATAAAGAACTTAAAGTATAGAAATTAATTAAAATAAAGATAATTATATTTAATAAAGAAAATTCTTATAATAATTTTAATAGGGATATTTATGTTTAATAAAGAAAATTCTTATAATATTTATATTTGTGGTGTTGGAGGCCAGGGAATCATTAAAACTTCTGTTATCATAGGTGAAGCAGCTATGCATGAAGGGCATGAAGTTGTAATGAGTGAAATTCATGGGATGTCTCAAAGAGGGGGAGTTGTATCTACAGAGTTAAAGATTGGTGATTATAAAAGTTCAATTATAGAAGAAGCTAATGCAGATATAATTCTTAGTTTTGAACCTATTGAAGCAATTAGAGCTTTAAATAAAGCAAATAAGAATACTAACATAGCTTTTAACACCTCTCCAATAGTTCCTTCAACATTAACTCAATTAAATCAGAGCTATCCTAATGTTAAAAATATTATAAATGTTTTAAATGATAATTATAATTCTGTTTATCCAATTGATGGGGAAAAATTAGCTCTTGATGCTGGAAATCTTTTATCTTTAAATATGGTTCTTCTTGGTGGAGCTATAGCTATGGATACATTTCCGCTTTCAAAAAAATCAATTATAAAATCTATGAAGAACAATTTAAATTCAAAATTCCATGAAATGAATTTAAATGCCATTGAAAATGGTTATAATTTGGTAAAAAATAGCTAATAATAAAAATGATTTGATTTCTGTAATTTAGTTCTAATTAGTAAAAATTAAAAAATATAAAAATAAATATGATAATATTCATAATTTAGTAAAACAGCAAAATAAAAATATTAATATGGTGATTTTGTGGCTTATGAAGTAAAAAATGCTATCATTCAAAGAGATGCTCTTGATGAAAGCTTTGAATTAATTGATCCAAAAGGTCTTTTTAAAAATGAGGAAGTCTTAGTAGCTATAGATAGTAATACTTTAATAACAATTCAACTCTTAATAAAATCAATTTTAATAAATGATTTCAAAAAATGGAATGAAATCACTGAATTAAAAGATAATGAGGATATTTCTAGTTTATTTGTAAAATTAGGATATACTAGAGAAGAAATTGCTAAACTATTAAAAAGTTTAGAAGAATAAATAAATGAAATTTTAAATTAATTTTATACTTATTTTTTCAATATTAGTTTTATTTTAAATATGGTAGTTTTAATAAAACTACTTATTTAAATGTATATATAGTATATATAACTCACTATCTTATATTAATAAATATAATTCATTAATATAATTATTAAATATCTTTAATATCTTCATCAGTTAATAGATTTGCATTATTCTTTTTTAGAACTTTTATTCCATCTTCTATATTTTCTAACCTCATTACAACAATAGCTTCATCTCTTTTTTTACTTACAAATGCATAAAGATATTCTACATTTATACCATTATCATCAAGATATCCAAGTACTGTATTGAGACCATTTGGTTCGTCTGGAACTTCTACAATAATTACTTCATTTTCTTTTACTACAAAATTGTTCTTTTCTAGAATTTTTTTTGCTTTTTCATTATCTGATATAATTAATCTTAGTATTCCAAATTTAGTTGTGTCAGCTATAGATAAAGCTCTAATATTAATACCTTCTTTAGATAATATATCAATAGCTTTTTTTAATTTACCTTCCTTATTTTCAATAAATACTGATATTTGTTTATTCTTCATAAAATTTCCCCATTTTACATTTTATCTTATTAATTAAAATCCCGTTCATCAATTACTCTAACTGCTTTTCCTTCGCTTCTTGGAAGAGATTCTGGTTCTACAAGAGTTACATTCACACGCAAACCAATTTCTTTTTGGACTACCTTAGCTATATTTTCTTCAATAGCTTCCATTTTTCTCATTTCATCTGAAAATAGATCTTTGGTGGTTTCTACTTTAATTTCAAGTTCATCAAGGGCCCCAGGTCTTGTAATTACAATTTGATAATTTGGGGTTAAGCCTTCTATTTTAAGTAAAGCTTTTTCAATTTGTGATGGGAATACTATAATGCCTCTTATTTTAAGCATATCATCACTTCTACCAGTGATTCTACTCATTCGTACTAATGTTCTTCCACATTTACATGTTTCTTTGTTAAGTGATGTTATATCTTTGGTACGGAATCTTATTACTGGCATTCCTTCTCTTGTCAAAGTTGTTAAAACTAATTCTCCATTTTCTCCTATAGGGAGCTGTTTTTTTGTTTTTGAATCAATTATTTCGGGATAAAAATGATCATCAGAAATATGAAGTCCCACTTTCTCAGAACATTCTTGAGCTACTCCTGGGCCAATAATTTCAGTTAACCCATAAATATTGAGAGCTATAATTCCAAGACGTTTTTCAAGTTCATCTCTCATTTCTTCAGTCCACATTTCAGCTCCAAAAATTCCTGATTTTAAACTAATTTCTTCAGGGGTTAAACCTTCTTTTTCGAGAACTTCAGCTAAATAGAGAGCATAAGATGGAGTACAAGTTAAGATTGTACTTTGAAAATCTTTCATAACTTCAATCTGACGTTTTGTATTTCCAGCAGAGATTGGGACTACAGTTGCTCCTACTTTGTGGCCTCCATAGTGAATTCCAAGTCCTCCTGTGAATAATCCATATCCATAACAGTTCTGAATTCTATCTCCTCTAGTTCCAAGAGCCATTGTAATTGCCCTTGCACTAACTTCTGCCCATATTTCAAGATCTTTTTTTGTATATCCTGAAACTGTTGGTTTTCCAGTTGTTCCAGATGTAGTATGTATTTCAATTATTTCTTCTTCAGGAACTGCAAACATTCCAAAAGGATAAGCATCACGAAGGTCTGTTTTAGTTGTAAATGGTAATTTTTCTATATCTTCCAAAGTTTTAATATCTTCTGGTTTAATTCCTACTTCATCAAATTTATTTTTATAAAATGGGACATTTTCATAAGCTTTTTTAACTGTCTCTTGTAGCCTTTTTAGCTGCAGTTTCTCTTTTTCTTTTAAATCCATGCATTCTGTTTTTTGATTCCATACCATATTATCCCTATATTATCTTTATATTATTCGTTTTTTGATTATTTTGACAAAAGTGATCTTTTTACTTATTTATTAAATGATTGTTTCATTATTTTATAAATTATATGTATACTACATTATATAATATATATAAATTATATAGGATGTTATATATTTTGTTTTACATTATTATATAGTGTTTTATATTATTATGGTGGTATTATTTGGTGGTTATATTATTCTTTATTATATTATTTTTATTTTTATTTCTTAGATTTTTTATTCTTATTTTTTAGTTTTTTATCTTTTTATATCTTCTTTGAATTTTTATTTTTATTAGATTATTTATTTATTTTTTATTTTTATTTATGTTATTATTAAATTTTTTAATATATCAAAGAACTTAATCAAAATTCATTTATAAAAACTTATATAATAATAATGAACAAAAAAAGTTTATAGTCTTTTTTAGATTAGATTTTAATATTTGAATCATTGGTTAAAATTTGATATATATTTATCTTAATGATTTTATTATTGTATGAGGTTTATTTATGGATTTAATGATTTTATCTATAGTTTTTATAATATATTTCTTAGTTTTAGGGTATGTTGGTTACCTAGCATGGAAACGTACTCAATCATCAGAAGAATTTATGGTTGCAGGGCGTAAAACACACCCTTATATCATGGCACTAAGTTATGGTGCGACGTTCATTAGTACTGCAGCAATTGTTGGTTTTGGGGGAGTTGCGGGACAATTTGGTATGAGTTTGTTATGGTTAGTATTTTTGAATATTTTTGTTGGTGTATTTATTGCATTTATTTTTATGGGAAAAAGAACTCGAAAAATTGGTCACAATTTAGGTGCTTTGACTTTTCCAGAGTTTTTATCTCGTCGATTTGACAGTAGATTCATCCAATATTTTAGTGGTGGAATAATATTCTTTGGTATGCCTATTTATGCATCTGTAGTTCTTATAGGTGCTGCAAGATTTATGGAAACTACTCTTTCTCTTAATTTCCATTTGTCTCTACTTATTTTATCTATTATTGTAGCAGCATATGTTATATTTGGAGGAATAAAAGGTGTAATGTATACAGAAGTAGTTCAAGGAACTATAATGTTTTTTGGAATGATATTTTTGCTTATATTTACTTATTGGTTACTTGGAGGAGTTACAGGATCTCAAACTGCACTTACAAATCTTGCTCCACATTTCCCAGCTAGTGCTCAAGCATTAGGGGGAACTGGGTGGACAACATTTCCAACTCTTGGAAGTCCATTTTGGTGGTCTCTTGTTTCCACAATGATTATTGGTGTGGGTATTGGAGTTTTAGCTCAACCACAATTGGCTGTTAGATATCTTACAGTAAAATCTAACAAAGAATTAAATAGAGCAGTTTTAATGGGAGGTCTTTTTATTGCTGCTATCCCTGGAACTGCTTATATCGTTGGAGCATTATCTAATGTATATTTCTTTGATAAATTAGGACAAATATCTGTTGATGTTGTTGGAGGGAATATTGATAAAATCATTCCTACTTTTATTAATATGGCTCTTCCAGAATGGTTTGTTTATGTGTTTTTATTAACATTATTAGCTGCAGCTATGTCTACATTAAGTTCTCAATATCATGCTCAGGGAACTTCATTAGGTAGAGATATATATGAAACATTAAAAAAGAAAAAAGATGTATCATCTGTTAAATTAACTCGTATTGGAATTTTAGTAGCTGTTGTTTTAGCATTTGTTCTTAGTTTGATATTGCCTGGAAGTGTAGTAGCTCAAGGGACTGCGTTGTTCTATGGAATTTGTGCAGCGGCATTTTTAAGTGTATATATTTGTGCTTTATATTGGAAAAGAGCTACAAGAGAAGGAGCTATTGCTGGAATTGTTTCAGGAATAATTGTAAGTTTGTTTTGGTTAATATTTGTATTTGGAAAAACTGCAAAAGGACTTGGTATTTGCCAATTTTTAACAGGCCAACCAATGCTTATTCCAACTATGCCTTGGCCAGCTATTGATGCTATAATAATAGCTGTTCCTGTATCTTTAATTTTCACTATCGTTGTAAGTTTACTTACAAAACCAATGTCTCAAGAGTATATTGACAAATGTTTCAAAAGTGATGTTTCAAAAAAGTCTGAGACTAGTGGAAAATAAAAATAAAAATAAAAAATGATGTAAAGTTTATTATTATGGTTTAAAGGTGTAAAAATGATTTTAGGAATACCTGATCCCTGGGTTTTAAGTGGTTATATACTTGTTATTCTATCTACACTGATATGTGTAGCATATGGAATAATAAACTGGAATAAAGGTGATGATGATAGTTATTCTGATGAATAGCTATTTTTTTATTATAATTCATCATAATATTCATTTATTTTTTATTTATTTCTTTTTTTAAATTTTGTTAGTCTTTTACTTTTCATATTTTTACTTTTTTTCTATTTCTGATTATTTATGATAAAAAATAATCTTAATTTCTTTGAAAAAAACATAAATTATGTACTATTATTAATAAAAAATATGTTACATCTAAATTTTTTGATAACTATTCTTTTTATTATATTTATTGATATATTTTAAGTATTGATTTCGAAATTTTCACTTAAAATTTGAACATTAGAATCTATTAACAAGATAATTTTCAAATATTAGCTAAAAAACTATTAATTTTCTTAAAAAATTGTTAAAACACTATTTGGATTATATGGAGCTTAATCTATAAAACTTTATATAATATTAAATTAACAAAAAAATTCATAGTTTTATAAATATAATTAATAATAATTAATAATAAAATTTTTTATTTTTTCTTATATCTTATTAACTTGATAAATTTAATCAATATTTAAGTATTTGAGGGGTATCAATGGATTATGTAGTTTTATTAATAGTTTTTCTAATTTATTTCTTTATTGTTGGGTATGTTGGATACTTGGCTTGGAAACGTACTAAATCTTCTGAAGATTTTATGCTTGCAGGACGAAAAACCCATCCTTATATTATGGCTCTAAGTTATGGGGCTACATTTATTAGTACGGCAGCTATTGTTGGATTTGGAGGAGCTGCTGGTCAATTTGGTATGAGTTTATTATGGCTAACATTCTTCAATGTCTTTTGTGGAATATTCATAGCATTTATTCTAATGGGTAAAAGAACTCGTAAAATGGGCCATAATTTAGATTCTTTAACATTTCCAGAATTTTTATCTAGAAGATTCAATAGTAAATTTATTCAATATTTTAGTGGAGGAATTATTTTCTTTGCTATGCCTATATATGCATCAGTAGTTCTAATTGGTGCTGCTAGGTTCATGGAAACATCTTTATCTTTAAATTTTCATTTGTCTTTACTTATTTTATCTATTATTGTAGCAGCATATGTTATATTTGGAGGAATAAAAGGTGTAATGTATACTGAAGCTGTTCAAGGATCAATAATGCTTTTTGGAATGATATTTTTACTTATATTTACTTATTGGTTACTTGGGGGAATCACAGAATCGCATACTGCTCTTACGAATTTAGCTCCACATTTCCCCGCTAGTGCTCAAGCTATTGGGGGAACTGGATGGACAACTTTTCCAACTCTTGGAAGTCCTTTCTGGTGGTCACTTGTTTCTACAACTATTATTGGTGTAGGTATTGGAGTTTTAGCTCAACCGCAATTAGCTGTTAGATTTATGACAGTAGAATCTGATAAAGAATTAAATAGGGCGGTTTTAGTAGGAGGAATATTTATAGCATTTTCTACTGGAACAGCATTTATAGTTGGGGCATTATCTAATGTTTATTTCTTTGATAAAATTGGACAGGTAGCTGTTGATGTTGTAGGAGGAAATATTGATAAAATAATTCCTACTTTTATTAATATGGCTCTTCCAGAGTGGTTTGTTTATGTGTTCTTATTAACATTATTGGCTGCAGCTATGTCTACATTAAGTTCTCAATATCATGCACAAGGAACTTCATTAGGTAGAGACATATATGAAACAGTTAAAAATAAAAAAAGTATCGGGTCTTTTACATTGACTCGTATTGGAATTTTAATAGCTGTTGTTTTAGCATTTGTTCTTAGTTTGATATTGCCTGGAAGTGTAGTAGCTCAAGGAACTGCAATGTTTTATGGGATTTGTGCAGCGGCATTTTTAAGTGTATATATTTGTGCTTTATATTGGAAAAGAGCTACAAGAGAAGGAGCTATTGCAGGAATCCTTTCTGGAACAATTGTATCTCTATTATGGTTAATATTTGTATTTGGAAACACTGCTAAAGGTTTAGGGATTTGCATGCTTTTAACAGGACAATCAACACTTATTAATATTATGCCTTTCCCATCTATTGATGCTATAATAATAGCTGTGCCAGTATCTTTTATTTTCACTGTTGTTGTGAGTTTACTTACTAAACCAATGAGTGAAGAACATATTAAAAAATGTTATGGTGATGTTGGATTAAAAAAATCTGAAATTAGTGGGAAATAATCAAATGATTCAATATTAATAACCAATTATTAAATAATTAATGAACTTATATAGAGGTTTTAAAATGATTTTAGGAATACCTGATCCCTGGGTTTTAAGTGGTTATATACTTGTTATATTATCTACATTATTATGTGTAATATATGGTGTCATAAATTGGAATAAAGGAGATGATGGTGATATTTAATAAGGCAATATCTTTATAATTAAATATAGAAAATTTATAATTTTACTAAATTATTAATAATTAGCCCTTAAAAATATTAAAACTATCAAAACCATTAAAAAATTAATCAATAGCTAGTTATAACTAATAATGTAAATATATGATTTTCATTGGGAATATTTGATGATTATTCAATATTCAATATTAGTCTTTAATATATAATAAATATTAAATATTGTAATGAACAAACCTATTTATTGATAATTCTTTATAAATTGATAAAATTAATATAGTTTATCAATAAAGGATACAAAAAGACATATAAAGGGATATAAATGAAAATTGTAGAGGATATTATTGGTAAGGAAGTAGTAAATACTGATGCTAAATTGATTGGCAAAGTAGCAGATATTGAATTTGATGAAGATACAAAAGAACTAATATCTTTAATTTTGAAGAAAGGTGGGATTTCAGAAACATTAAATATATCAAAAAGTGAAGATGTAATCCCTTATGATATGATTAGTAAGATTGGAGATAAAATTCTCTTGAAAGATTCATTTGATTTATTTGATTTTTGAGTAGATTATATTTTTCACTTTTTATCATTTTAATTATTCTATTTTATGAATATGGTGAATTAATGACTTCAAAAGATTATTTAATTGATATTTTAAAAGAAAATCAAGTTTTTAAAACTGGTAAGTTTACTCTTTCTTCTGGGAAAGAAAGTGATTATTATATAGATATGAAAAAAGCAATTACTGAACCAAATATTTTAAAGACAATTGCTGAACTCATTAATCAATCTATTGATGAGAATAATATTGATAAAATTGCAGGGCCTGCTTTAGGAGCGGTTCCAATTGCCACAGCCGTATCTCTTCAATCAAATATTCCTCTTTTAATGATTAGAAAAGAAAAAAAAGGATATGGGACTTCTAAATTAATTGAAGGAGAATTAAATAAAGGAGATAGTGTGGTTGTGGTTGAAGACGTTACAACTACTGGTGGTTCTTTAATTAAAGCTATAAAAGCTATTCAAGAAAATGGAGGAATCGTAAAAAAAGCTTTTGTAGTTGTTGATAGAGAAGAAGGGGCTGTGAATGAGTTTAAAAAAGAGAATATTATATTTGAACCATTAATTTCAGTTAATGAATTCTTTTAATCTTGATTTTTATATTATTTCTTCATATTTATTTCTTAATTTTTTTTATTTTTTTATTTTTTCTTTTTTATTTTTTTTTATTCTATTCTTCTATTTTTATTCTTTTAAATGTTTTTTCAAATGTGCTAATTCATCAATTACAATTGAAATTCCAAGTTTCACGGCATTTGGTGATCCTGGCATTGAAAATATCAGAGTTTTCTTATAAACTCCTGCAGTAGCTCTTGAAAGTATAGCTCCAGATCCAAGTTCTTCATATGTTTTTGATCTGAATATTTCTCCAAAACCCTTTAATTCTTTTTCAAATAAAGTTTCTATTGTTTCAATTGTTATGTCTCTACTACCTATTCCAGTTCCACCAGTTGTAAATATTATATCAATATCTTCAGATATCATATCTTCAATAGATTTTATTAACTGATCTTTTTCATCAGGAATGATTTTGTAACTATTTACTTCATATTTTTCTTTTAATTTATTTAATATATAATTTCCAGAGATATCTGTATTTTTTTCTTCTTTTTTATCCTTTGATTTTGAATCACTTAGAGTAATGACACCACATGAAACTTTGATTGGTGCTTTTTTCCTATGTTCTTCCATTGTTTCACTTTTCATAATTATTTCTCCCCAAGGATTTAATTTATTTATGATTATTTTGTAGTATAATATTAAATTTTATTTAATGTTTATATTTTATATCTCTATTTATATTATATTTCTATTCAAAATTTAAATTTAAATTTTTATTTTTATTTTCATTGAATTTCCAATTTAATTTTATCAATATTTTTTATTTACATTTATTATTTATACATGTCTAATATAGTTTTTTCATGTATACATCTTTACTTATCATTGACAATTCAACAATTACTAGTATGTTTTCATTAATAAAAATTTAATATCAATCAAATATCTATAATATAATTTTTATTATTGTTTCTCCAATAGTAAAATCTTTTTTACAGTATAGAAAAGTCTATTATGTTATATTTTTGAAACAATAATATTAAAATAGGTATTTATCAATTTTAAAAGGAAAAATAAATAGTGAGGAGGGTAGGGACTAAAATTGGATTGGAGGCGGATTCAATGCCAATTTTTGTTATGATAATAAGAGTTAAGATGAGACCCTACCCTTCAAGATATTACTATGTAGTTCCTTACATATAAATGTTATGTAAAGTATCAAAAATTGTTAATGGCTCTGTTTTATCTTAAATAAAGATTATTTAGAACTATTTTTACTTTTAAATTATTTTAAAATCTTTTGCAATTGTTTTATTAAGAGGATTTTTTTAATATTATAAAATGGTTAATATATATAGATTATTATAAGATTATAGAATTTTTTTTACATATTAATTCTATAATTTTATAATAATTTATTATATTATTTTGTAATAATACAATTATTTATGAAAAACTTATAATAATAAATATTAATACTTTATTAATGTATATTTTTAATATAAATTAATATAAACTTTAATTATTTAGTTATATTGTATTTTCATTATTTTCATTATATTTATCATGGACATAATTTGAAAAATTATATTTTATAATATATAATATTATAATTAATAATATATTTGAATATAATTAATATAATATTAATATTAATTAATATAATATTAAAAAATATATAAATATTAATATTTGAGAATATACTTAATATAAATATAAATATTTATTATAAATTTTAAAATATAATAGTTCTAATCATAAAAATGTAAATTTTTTTATTTTTTGATTAACTTTATTAATTTTTAATACATAATTCTATTATGGAAAAAATGAAAAGTGAAGTATATTATGTATTAGATGCTTCTGCATTTATAGGAGGCTTTGAACTTCAAAATTCTTTAAATTTCACAATATCTGAAATAAGTGAGGAAGTAAAAGATTTAAAGTCAAAAATGATTTTTGATCAAGCAATTGAAGATAATATTTTGAAAATCAGGAATCCAAGCAAATCGGGGATGGAAAAATTAGATAAAATAATTTCAAATTCAGGAGATAATTTAAGACTTTCTATTCCAGATAAAAGATTATTAGCTTTAGCAATTGATTTTTCAAATAAAAATAAAAATGTAAAAGTTGTCACTGATGATTATTCAATTCAGAATGTTCTTAAAATATTAAATATTCCTTATAGAAGTGTTTTAACTGAAGGTATTAAAGGAATTTATAACTGGAAGAAAATTTGCCAAGGTTGTAGGAGAGAATATCCTGATAACTATGAAGAAGAAATTTGTGAGATTTGTGGATCTAATATATTTAAAAAAAGAATAAAATTAAATTAATTAAATATTTTTATTAATAATTTTTATTAGTAATTTTCTAAAAAATGATGAAAAATAATCTAATTATTTCTATTAATAGGTAATTTTAGATTAAACTAATTTATTGTTCTTGTTATTCTATTATCTATTATTTCTCATATTCTTATTAATATTGAATCATATAGGTTATAAAATGAAAATTGGAATTGTTGTACATGGCCCTAATATTGTTGATTCAGGTTATGCTTTAAAAATTATCAATTTTTTAAAAAACTTTGGAGAAGTCCATTGTATATTAGGTGGAACAATGGGGCGAACTGCTGTTATTGATACATCTTTAGAAGATTTAATTGATATTTCAACTAAACGACTTCCAAGTCAATCAGTTAAATTATTTTTAGAGAAAAATGTAGATGTAATCTTTCTTCTTAACTATGGAAAATCTTCGTTAACTGGTCAAACTTTCGGATTTAAAGTTTTTAAAAATTCATTCTTTAATAATTCAATTAATAATAAAATAAATAGGAAATCAGTTGAATTTATTCAAATTGAAAGACCTGGAGAATTTGATGGGAATATAATTCATTGGATTGGGAAAGATAATGATTTAATATTAAAATTATCTGAATTATTGGATTTAAATATATTAAACCCTGAAATAATTGTTAATAAATATTTTAAAGATGAATTAAAGATTTTTAATAGAATTATTTCTGATAATACCGAGGATAATATCAATGTTAACAATGAAATAAAAGATGGGCTAACTAATGGAATAGCAGATGGAATGTCTGATGGAATAACTGATAGTAATAATGATAATACTGGAAAAAACATTGAAAAAGTAAGGAATATATATGGAGCTAGTCCTAATGAAAATATATTTGTTAATGGTATTGTTATTGGTAAATCAAAATCTGAAAATGTCTCTTTAGTTTCTAAAAATGATAGAATTGTTGAAATTATTGGAGGAGATATAAAAATTCATGGTGTTGAAAAATTAGGTACTGTTGATATTGAAAAAGCTATTGTTAAAACTGGTCTCTTAAGAAAGAGTAATCCTAATCCTAGAATATTATCTAAAACCGATAATATTAATATTAAAGCTATTAATAAAATTGAAAAGGATTATATAAATGTTGCTTTTATTGATCATGCTGCTGAAGATATTTATAATCTAGATAACATAGATTTAGCTGTTACTATTGGGGATGATACCACTCTTGTTGCTTCTGATATTCTTTTTAGATTTAATATTCCTATCATTGGTATTACTGATGGTGATTTAGATAAAGTTGTTGAAAATGGATATGTGGCTGATAAATCTGTTATTATTGAAGTTAAATCAGGTTTTGATGATATTGTAGGTAAATCAATCTTTAAAAATCTTTTCAATTCAAAATATTATCTTAAGTTACCAATTATAATTTACAAAAATAAGGATAATAATGAAAATAAGGAAAATTTTAGAAATAATAGAGATATTAAATTTAAAATATTTGAAGATTTTAAAAAAGAAGTATTCAAAATAGTAAATAATATAACAACTGAATACAAAATAAAATAGTAACTATTGTTAGTCAGAATATAATCAATATAATCTTATTTAAAATATAATCAAGAATAATGTGAGGTATAGTTTTGGAATTAGCTGATCTTGTTAAATCTCTTCAAAATTTTGAAGGAGTTTCTAGAAAAGAATCTATAGAAAATATAACTAATAAATTAGAGGAAGTTTATAATATATCTGGAAAAACTCTTCTTGATTTTGGTGATGATGCATCGACTATTGATATTGGTGATGGAAACATAATATTGTTTGCTGCTGATGGAATCTGGGGAAAATTAATGGATGCTGATCCTTATTGGGCAGGTTACTGTTCAATTCTTGTTAATGTCAATGATATTGCTGCTATGGGGGCTAAACCCATTGCTATGGTGAATATTCTATCGATTAATAATCAAAAGATAGCTAATGATCTCCTTGATGGAATAAAAGATGGTTGTAAAAAATTCAATGTTCCAATGGTTGGAGGTCATCTACATCCAGATGCTGATTGTAATACTCTAGATGTTGCAATTGTAGGAATAGCTAAGAAAGATAAGATCATAACTAGTTTTGGAGCAAATGTAGGAGATAAAGTTATTGTGGCTATTGATTTAGATGGTAGACAACATCCTAAATTTGCACTTAATTGGGATACAACCTATTTTAAGGACGAAAAAATTGTACAGGATCAAATAATAATTATGAAAGAAATTGCAGAAAAAGAATTAGTTACTGGGGGAAAAGACATTAGTAACCCTGGAACTTTAGGAACACTTGAAATGTTGTTAGAATCTTCTAATGTTGGAGCAACAGTGGATTTAAATAAAATCCCAAGAAATGATAGTGTATCTTGGGAAGAATGGCTTAAATCTTATCCTGGAGCAGGTTTTGTTTTAACTGCTAAAGAAGAAAATTTAGAAGAATTAATAAGTTTACTTAAAAGTGTTTCAATAACTGCTTCAATAGTTGGGGAAGTAATTGAAGATAAAAAACTTTATTTAATTGATAATGATCAAAAAATGGTTTTATTTGATCAAAAACTGAATCCAGTTCTTAAGATCAAAAATTAATGAGTTTAAATTAATTTTATCTTAAAAGTTTATAATTTAACATTAATAGTTTATATTTATATTTTATATTTATTTAATATTTTATATGTATAATAATTTAATTATATATAACTTAATGACATGTAAATATTTATTGAGGGTTTTTATGAAAGTAAAAATTAATGGAAATGATGTAGAGCTTAAGGAAGGGTCTACAATAAAAGAAGCAATTGATTTTTCAAATGCTCCTTATGATGATGGCAGTATTATTTGTCTTATTAAAGGTAAAAAAGAATTTGAGAAAAACATCAATAAATATAAGATAAAAACTCCAAAAGGAAGTATAATAATTGAAATGGTTGAAAATGAAGAAGCGAAACCATTAATTGACCTTTGGAAAAAACAATACAAAGATTTTGAGGGGCGTTCTATAAGATGGACGTCATCAAATGAAGTAGCGATTGGTCCTACTACAACTGATTTAGAACCAACAATGGATGAAAATAGATATAAAGATGGGGATGTAATATTAAGCTTATCTGGGTTTAGTAATGAATCTACTCATATAATTTTTGCTAAAGAAGATCATTCTGCAGTTTATGGTGTTCCAGATTTTAATAAAGGTATTTTTGCAAAAATTGTAGGTGGAAAAAGAACTGTACGTCTTTTAGATTCTGATGATGATGTTATTTCTGTAGAAGGAATTATTGAAAGGAGTAGTGTCACTGATAGTGCCTCTGTTTCTAATTTAAATACAGTTTTAAAAGAAGGGAATCAATTATTTACATATGTCATGCTCAAAATAGATGAAAATTCTCCTCAATCTGCTGAACACTTATTTTCTTTAATTGAAAAAGGAAATGTTTCTGTTGATTATGAAGCAAATTCTTTTGTTGGTTTTTATTCACTTCAAGGTTTGGGAAAGAGTGTTGAAAACACAACTATGAGAAAAAGAGGAACTGTAACTGTAAGAAATACTGGAAAAGGTATTGGTAAAGTTTATATCTATAGGGAAGATAGAGTAAAATCTCATCATCATACAACTGTTGCTTATGTTGAAAAAGGGATGGAATTATTAGATATAGCTAGTTCTAAAGATAAAATTACTATAAAAAGTAATCCTGAAAGGATAATGACTTTGGCTATGACTCAAAAAGAAACTGAAGATTATTTGAAATCTATTGGCATATCTCATGAAAAAATTGGTGTTATAGATGATGATGGATTGGTAGTTGAACAAAATCCTGAATTTTCTATTGATATTATAAAAGAAGGTAAGGTTACAACAAAAGGTATCAATAAAGAGGATTTAGCTATAATTGAGATTTATGATAATGAAAATGAAGCTCCAAGATCTTCGTGGTACTTTAAAAAGATTTCTGGCTTAGTTGAAAAGCCAATCGGTGCTTTGAAAGTTCATTTTGCATTTCCAGGAATGAAAATGTCCATTTTTGAAGGAGATTCAAAGGAAGCTAAAGGTTTAATTCCTGAAAATATTCCAGGGGCTTGTGTTGAAGCTGGTAAAATTGGTGTTACAAATATGGCTAAGAAAAATGTTGGTTTGATTGGAGTTAGATTTGAGAGTAATGATGAATTTGGTCCAACAGCAGAACCATTTAATGCAACTAACATTGTTGGTAAGATAATTACTGATTTGAATCATATTGAAGAACTAAAAGAAGGAGAATTACTATATATTAAAAGATCTAAGGAATAATAATTATTAAATAGGTAATATTTTAATTAGTTAATTAATTAGTTAATTAGTTAATTAGTTGATTAGTTAGTTAATTAATTCATTCTATTGATTAAAGTTAAAAATTTAGTATAATATGATAGATTTATAATATGATAAATTATTTTAAATTTAGTATAATATTTTATAATCATGTATTAAAAATTCAAAAGGGATATTATGGTTGAAAATGTATGTATCAATCCAGATCTTGGTAGAGAAGACAGAGATCCTGAAGTTGTTACAAGAATGATTATTTTGGGTCCAAAAGCTAATGTCAGTGAAAGTGAAGTTGTTAATCAGATGCATCTTTTAGGATTGCCTTTAACTATCAAACAAACTTGCTATGGTGCTATGGTTAGTGGAAAAGAAGAAGATGTTATAAAAGCTATTAAAGAGGTAAGAAAGTTAGATCCATATAATATTTTTACAAAAGACAGAGGATTTCCACCAGGTGACCCTCGAAGATGTAGAGGGCATAGAAAAGGACCTCGTGAAGGTTTTCATCAAATGGAAAAAGAATTTCAACTTCTTGGCTATGTTTCAGATGCTTTGAAAAATCCAAAAGAAGTTTCTCTTGAAAAAAAGAGTTGTATTCCAGTAGATGAGTTTGAAGATGTCATGAATCAGTGCTTAGATGAGGAAAAATCCAAAGTAAAAGATAAGGATAAAAAATCTAATGTATAAATTCATGAAAAATAATATTATTCATAATAAAATTATAATCTATAATAAAATTTACAACATTTATAAAATTACAAAAATATTTTGATCTTTGAGGTGACACAATGGTAAAAGTAATGATATTTCCACCTAATTCATTGATTTTAGCAGATTTAATTGAAAGAAAAGGGCATGAAGTTCTTTCTCTCCAAAAAGCGGTTAGGAAAAAAGTTAAAGATCCTGATATAGATTCTCCTCCAATGAATCTTACTGAAGAGGATCCTATTAAAGGATTAAAGTATGCAGCTATTGAAGTTCCTTCTGGAGTACGTGGAAGAATGTCTCTAATTGGGCCTTTAATAGAAGAAGCAGAAGCAGCTATAATTGTTGATGATGCTCCTTTTGGTTTTGGTTGTGTTGGTTGTGCTAGAACTAATGAACTTTCTACTTTTCATCTTAGGAAAAGAGGTCTTCCAACCCTTGAATTAACATATCCTAAGAATAAAGATGAAACTACTGATATGGTAAATAAAATCAATACTTTCTTAGATTCACTTCCTAAATCTAATCCTTCTGATTCTGATTCAGACTCTTCTGATTCTAATGGTTCTGAAACTGATAGTTCTTATTCTTCTAATTCTTCTAATTCTAAAAATGAAAAAAATAAAAAGGAGCTAAACAATGGTTAAAATAGCTTTAATATCCTGTGGTACTGAATATAGTGGTATTCAAAAAGAAATAGAAAAAGCAGCCACTACTTTTGGTTCAGAAATAGTTATTCCTGAAATTGATCTTGAATATATTGATGAAGCTTATGAGAAATTTGGATTTTCTGCTGAGAGTTCAAGTTTAAAGCTAATGATAGCGAGGGCTATGTCTATTGTTGAAGGTAAAAGTAAAGCTGATGCTGTTTTTATAGCTACTTGTTTTAGATGTGCAGAAGGTGCTTTAGTTAGAAATGAAGTTAGACGTTTCATTCAAGAAAATACTCGAATTCCTGTTGTAACATACTCTTTCACTGAACGAACAAAAGCTGATGAACTTTTCATTCGTATGGAGGCATTAACTACTTCTGTAGCTAGAAGAAGTATTCTTGCTCGTGAAAAACAAGAAGGATTAACTCTTGGTGTTGATTCAGGTTCAACAACTACAAAAGTTGTTCTCATGGAAAATAATTCAGTTATTGGAACTGGTTGGACAGCTACTAAAGATATTATGGAATCTGTATATAGGGCTGCTGATGAAGCTTTTGAAGGTACTGGCTATAGTTTAGATGATGTTGAAGGTATTGGTACTACGGGATATGGTCGTCTTACTATTGGAAAGAATATGAAAGCAGAACTTATTCAAGAAGAACTATCTGTAAATGCTAAAGGGGCAGTTTATCTTGCAGGTCATCAAAAAGGTGATGCTACTGTTCTTGATATTGGTGGAATGGATAATAAAGTTATTACAGTTAATGATGGCATTCCTGACAATTTTACCATGGGTGGAATCTGTGCAGGTGCTTCTGGAAGATTTTTAGAAATGACTTCACGTAGATTAGACGTTGATATTACAGAACTTGGGCCTTTAGCTATGAAAGGAGATTATAAAAAAGCTATGTTGAACAGTTACTGTATTGTATTTGGTATTCAAGATTTAGTTACTACTCTTGCAGCTGGTGGATCAAAAGAAGATGTAGCTGCAGCTGCATGTCATTCTGTAGCTGAACAGGTTTATGAACAACAATTACAAGAGATTGATATTCGCGAACCTTTAATACAAGTAGGAGGAACCTCTCTTATTTCAGGACTTGTAAAAGCAGTTAGTGAAACTCTTGGAGGAATTGATGTCATAGTTCCTGAATATTCCCAACATATTGGAGCTGTTGGTGCAGCGTTACTAGTTTCTGGAATGGGCAAAAGGCAGGAAAACAAATAATAATAGAAAAATAGGTGCATTTTAATGCTTGTTGAATCTACTGATAAGGAAGGAGCAAAGGTTTATGAAATGATTATTAAACAAATCTTTCAAGATCTTCAATTGTCGCCTTCGATTAAGGACATGAGAGTTTATGTCGATCCTGTTGAAGTTGTATTTATTTTAGCCATGAAAATGGATAAAACTTCTGATTTCACTATTTTAGGCGATGTAACTAAGATAGAATATGATAAAGAAGCAGATAAAACTATTATTCGTGTAAAAGATGAAAATTATCTTCCGAATATTTTAAAAAAGTTATGGCTTGAAAAAGGAAGAGAAAATGTACATCAACCAGATAGATTTAGCTTTGTTCTTGATGGAAACGAGGATAATTTAGAAAACTTAGTAATCGATGACCCTTATGAAAATCTAAAAAAAAGAGTTTATGATGCTGCTTTTAGAATAATTCCTGAAGGATTTAGAATAATTAGAGATATTTCTCAAGATGATATTATAGCTATTGTATGTACTGATGAATTAATTAAAGATGAGTGGCTTGATAGAGGATTAAATTATGTTAAAGAATTGAAATCTTCTTAAATCACTAAATCTTATTTAATTTTATTTAACTTTATTTAATTATATTTAATTTTCTTTTAATTATATTTCAATTTTTATAGAAATTTAATATAATTTTTTTCTAATACAAATTATAGTTTATTATAATTATTATCTTTTGTTCGTTCAAAATACAACAAAATTTAATAACTAGTTCAAACATATTATATAATTGATATTATTATATTCACATTATTTACAAATTAACAAATTCTTTAAATTTTTTTAAATTTTTTTAAATATTTTTAAATAGATTCTTAAATAGATTTTAAACAATGTTAATATAGTTGATTAGATAAACTTTTTAAATAGGGTTTTTAAATATAATTTTTTATATAGTTTTTAAATAAAAGTAAATTCTAAATATATTGGAATATATATTGGAATACACATTGAAATTATTGAAATATATAGATATATTGAAATATATTGTCTTAAATATATAATTTAATTAATCATTTTAATATAAATTTAATATATTTTTATTGATAGATCATTGGATCTAATGATATGAGGTGACATTATGGAAAAACATAACGGAAGTCGTTTTGCTCATATAACTAAGGCTCATCCTTGTTTTAATGAGAAAATGCATGATAAAGTAGGTCGTGCTCACGTTCCTATTGCTCCTAAATGTAATATTTACTGTAATTTCTGTACAAGGGATATTAATCAAGATGAAGATAGGCCAGGAGTAGCTTCTTGTGTTATGAATGCAGATGATGCAATTAAACATGTTGAAGAAGTAACCAAAGAAGGACCAATTTCTGTAGTTGGTGTAGCTGGACCTGGTGATTCATTAGCTAATGAAGCTACTTTTGAATTCTTTGAAAAACTTGGTAAAACTAACTCTGATTTAATCAAATGTATGAGTACAAATGGACTATTACTTCCAGATTATGCAGAAAAATTAGCTAATCTTGGAGTCAATACTGTTACAGTCACTGTTAATGCTATTGATCCTGAAATAGGAAAAGATATTTATACTTTTATTAATTATAAAGGTAAAATCTATAAAGGAAAAGAAGCTGCAGAAATATTAATTAAAAATCAACTTGAAGGAATTGAAAAATTAGCTAACCTTGGGGTTATCATTAAAGTTAATAGTGTTTTAATTCCTGGATTAAATGATGAACATATTGTTGAAATAGCTAAAGAAGTTAAAAAACGTGGAGCTTCACTTATGAATGTTCTTCCACTTATTCCATTAAATAAAATGAAAGATTATTCACGTCCAAGCTGTGCTGAAATCGAAAAAGTACGTGATGAAGTCGAGGAAATATTGCCAGTTTTTAGAGCTTGTACTCAATGTAGGGCTGATGCTTATGGAATTCCTGGTAAAAAAGATGAAGACAAGCATTTAGGAATGACTCCTGCAAGCCATTACTAATTTTAAAACTTTTTTAATCATATAATTGGCGTATTTATCTAATTATTTTTTGATATTTTTAGTAGAATAGTTTAACTATTCTATTATTATTTTTAATAATTTTTATAATACTTAATTTTACATTTTATAAAATACAATTTGTATATAAAATTTTGTATATGTAATTTGATATATTATTTTTATATGTAATTTTTTAACTATAAAATCAATTTTTATAAAATTTTCTAGTTTATTTCAATATTTAATTAGAAAAATAGATTTATTAGATAATTTTATTATTTATTAATGAAAAAAAAAAAGATTATCAATCCTCTCAAAAATAATATTTGAGAGGAACAGATAATTTTGTCCCGATTAATAAAAAGATTGAAGAGCTTATGATTGAGTAAATGCTTTTTTCAATGTAATGATAAACATGATAACTTTTGGGAGAGTTTATTAATTACATTATTAATTTTATTAATCAAAAACAATAATATAGATTATGGATGAACTTGTTTATATATTTTTCGATTTTGTAAATATATGGAATATATATCTATATTAAATTTATCCAGAATTCTTATTAAATTATATTATTTTAATGATAATAATTAGATGTCTTCCTTTTTTCTTTTCAAATTTAGTTTAATTTTTAAATTCATATATTTTTAATATATTAATGAATTTATTATATACTTTATTATATTATATTTATATCTCGAATTAACATATTTATATCTTGAATTAACTAATTTTTATTAATATCAAAATAAAAATAATCAAAATATTTAAATATAATCAATACTAATACCCCTATAGGTATAATCTAAAATATATTTTTAGATTTTTAATTAGGTGAAAAAATGAAAAAGTGTATGGATTCTGAAAACCTTCATATAAGATTGAAAAAAATTATAGGTCAGCTAAATGGTATTGATCGCATGATTGATGAAGATATTCCATGTGAAGATATTATTATGCAAATTAATGCATCTAAATCTGCTTTACATAAAGTTGGTCAAATTGTTCTTGAAGGACATCTTAATCACTGTGTTAAAGAAGGAATTGAAACTGGAGATTCTGAACAAACAATAAAAGACTTTACAAAGGCTATTGAGTATTTTTCACGTCTTTAGTTTTTTATTTTTTATTTTTTTCTTGTATACCTATACCCCTATACCTATATTATTTTATCATTATCATGTATAATCTTTATTGTTATCTATAATTTGATAATAATTTTTTAATTAAATATTCAGTATGTTGGAAGTTTAAAAATGGATATAGAAAGTGAATTTATAATTGAAGAAAAAAGATCAATAATATTTCTAGCTATTTCAGCTATTGCTTTAATAATGAGTTTTTTTAAGATAGCTACAATTGGACCTATTGATTTAGGATGGATAGCTATTATTCTTTGTGGTATACCTATTATTAAAGATGCAATTGTTGGACTTATTACAGAATTTGATATAAAAGCAGATCTTCTTGTTTCTATTGCTTTAATAGCAGCCATAATTATTGGGGAGATATTTGCAGCTGGTGAAGTTGCATTTATCATGGCTATTGGTGGACTTTTAGAAGAGTTTACTGTGGCTAAATCTCGAGCAGGAATAGAAAGATTAGTTCATTTAACTCCACAAACTGCAAGAATAATTTCTAAAGATGATAATAATAATGAACAAGTTGTAGATGCTAAAAAAGTTGCTATTGGAGATTTAATTAAAGTTTTACCTGGTGAAACTATTCCTGTAGATGGAGAAATAGTTAATGGAGAAACTTCTATTGATCAATCAGTAATGACTGGTGAACCTATTCCTGTAGATAAAACTAAAGGAGATGAAGTTTTCAGTGGTACTGTAAATCAGTTTGGATCTTTTATAATGAAAGCTACTAGAATAGGAAATGATAGCTCACTTCAAAGAATGGTTAATTTAGTTGAGTCAGCTGATGCTGGAAAAGCAAAAATTGTCCGCCTTACTGATAAATGGGCAACTTGGATTGTTGTAATTGCACTTTCAGCTGCAATAGCTACTTACTTCTTAACTGGTGAAATAATTCGATCTGTTACAGTTTTAGTTGTATTTTGTCCTTGTGCCCTTGTACTTGCTACTCCAACAGCTATTATGGCAGCAATTGGAAATTTAACAAAGTATGGTGTTTTAGTAAAAGAAGGAGATGCATTAGAACGTCTTTCTCAAGTTAAAAATATTTTATTTGATAAAACTGGGACTTTAACCTATGGTAAAGGAGAAGTTATTGATTTTATTGAATATAATAATTATGATAATACTGACTATAATAATAATAATAATAATAATAATAATAATAATAATAATTCTAAAATCAAAGGTAATGATACAAGTATTAATAACAATTCTAAAGAAATAATTAAAATTGTTGCTTCATTAGAAAATAAATCAGAACACCCTTTAGGAAAAGCTATTGTTAAATATTATAAAGAGTTTAATAAAAATCTAAATAAAAGAGAATTTAATAAAAATTATCAAAAATCTAAAGAAATGGAGTTCACAAGGTTTTTTGATGTAGATAATTTTGAAATGGTTATTGGAAAAGGTGTAAAAGGAATAGTCAATGGAAAATATGTTTTAGCAGGGAATAAAGAATTTTTAAACACGGAAAACAATGTTGAAATAGATGAAAATTGGATAAATTCTTTATTATCTCCTTTTATTGAAAAAGGAAATACAATAATATACATTGCTTTTAAAGATATTAATAATAAAAATAACAATAAAAATAAAAACAATAATAACAATCACAATTACAATAACAATCACGATAATAATTACAATAATAATTATAATAATAATTATAATAACAATTTTAATAATCCTAATAACTCTAATAATTATAATCATGGTGATTATTTCCAATTTGTTGGGGCTATGATTTTAGGGGATTCATTAAGGGAAGATTCAAAAGATACTATTAAAAATATAGAAAAAATTGGACTTAACACAGTTCTTTTAACAGGAGATAGTGAAAAACCAGCTAAATACATGGCAGAACAACTTGGAATTGATGAATTTCATTATAACTGTCTTCCTGAAAAAAAAATGAATTTAATTGATAGTTATCAAGATCTAAATAATGAATTTGTGGCTATGGTGGGAGATGGAGTTAATGATGCACCTTCTCTTAAAAAATCTCATGTTGGAATAGCTATGGGTGGTATTGGAAGTGATATAGCTGTTGATGCTGCTGATATTGCTCTCATAGGTGATGATATTAAGTTTATTCCTCATCTTTTAGGGATTTCAAAGAAATTAATGGAAACTATCAATATCAATATAACATTATCACTTGCTTTAAACTTTATAGCAATTATTTTAGCTATTTTTGGAATTTTAGATCCAATTACAGGCGCTTTAGTTCATAATATAGGTTCTGTACTTGTAATAGCTTACTCTTCATTGTTATTAAACTGGAAAAACAGTAATTTTATGATTTACTAAGGATTTATAATTAATACTATAAATATAAAGTATTTCTATCATTCTTTTAAACTTTTATTTAATATTATATGAAATATTATAATAAAATGTAATATAAAATATTATTTGGAATATTATTTAAAATCTTATTTAAAATCTTATTTGAAATATTATTTAAAATATTTTTAAAAATATTTCTAAAAATTGATTTTTGTTTATAATGAGGAAAGTATTTATTAAAAGTTAGACATATTTTTTATTGTTAATAATTAAGAAAATAAGAAATAAATCATTCAAATTAATTTTATACTTTTAAAATTCAAATTTACTATGTGATATTATGAAAACAATGGAATGGAAAGATAATAAACTAGTATTAATTGATCAAACTAAATTGCCCGATGAATTAACCTATTTTACATGTGAAAGTTATGAAGATGTGATTTTAGCTATTAAAACAATGATTGTTCGTGGAGCTCCAGCAATTGGAGTAGCTGCAGCTTTTGGGATGGTTCTAGGAGAACTTGCAGGAGAAAATTCACAAAAAGTAGCTAAAGAAATAAAAGCATCTCGACCTACAGCTATAAACTTATTTTGGGCTGTTGATAGGGTTTTAGCCAGCGATGATTTTCTTAAAGAAGCTTTAGATATGTATAAAGAAGATATTGATACTAACTTAGCTATTGGAAGACATGGTGCTGAAGTTATTTTAGATGGAGATACAATCTTAACTCATTGTAATGCTGGAGCCCTTGCTTGTGTTGATTATGGAACTGCTCTTGGTGTTGTCCGTTCAGCATATCATGAAGGTAAAGATATTAATGTTATCTGTGATGAAACTCGTCCTCTTGGTCAAGGAGCACGTCTTAGTGTTTGGGAGATGCAACAAGAAAAGATTCCAGTAAAACTGATTCCTGATGTAGCTGCTGGTTATTTAATGCAACAAGGTGAAATTAATAAAGTAGTTATTGGTGCAGATAGAGTAGCTCATGATGGAATAGTTAATAAAATCGGTTCTCTGATGGTGGCTCTTTCAGCTAAAAGATTCCATGTTCCTTTTTATGTAGCCGCTCCTTTGAGCACTTTTGATCATGATATATCTATTTATGATACTGAAATAGAAGAAAGAAGTTCAGAAGAAGTAATTCATTATGGTGGGTGCCGTATTTGTCCTAAAGACACAGAAGTTAGAAATCCTGCTTTTGACATAGTCCCAAAAGATCTTATTACAGGAATCATTACTGAAAAAGGAATTATTGATCCTGATAAGTTTAATGAATTTTTTCAAAAATTAAAATATGAGGATGTTTAAATTTAAAATTATATAATAATTGTTTTTAATTTATAAATTATTATATTCTTTTTATTTTATCATATTATTTACCATTTTTTATTTGTTATATCATTATACTAATTAGTTCTCTTATTATTCTATTATTATTCCATTATTATTCCTTTTTTATTATATTTATTATATTATTATAGCTATAGCTTCTCATTTTCTTATTTTTTTAATCTTTTAGATTTACTTTTTGATGTTTTTCATTTATTAATATGTATTTTGTTAGAATCGGCTACTTTTTTTATTTTTTTAAATTTTTATTAAATACTTGTTTGTGAGTATTATTTTCTTCTTCATGTTTTTCATTTCATTTTACATTATTTTCATTCATATATTTTTATTTCTTATTTTCTATTATATATTAATTGTATATTACTTAATATAAGCTATTCTAGCTTGAATTATGTAGAAAATCTTATATGGAATGTTTTTTATATAAATTATTAAAGTTATATTATCCTATTGAGATAATATTTTATCATATTATTTCCATTTTTTATCATAAAAATATACGTATAATTAATTTATAAAATCTAACTATATAATATGGTTAAAAGATATTTAATGTATAATAAATTATTAAATAAATCCATTAAATCCAATAAAGCTAATAAATAAAAAAATACAAAAATACAAAATGTAGATTCTAATATAAGGCTTTATTATTTTAAAAATTTTAAAATAAGTTTAAGAATTGGGGTATTATGATATGTATATTGAAAAAACAAGTAAAATAAGCAAAATAACATTTTTATTAGCTTTAATATTTACAACTATATTATTATCTTCAATGGCAACAAACTTTGCCAGTGCAGCTGATAATACTACTTTAAAAATTGATGAAAGTGTAGGTCGTTTTGATACAGTTTCACAGCTAAATGCTAAGTTAATTAGCAATGGTACTGGAGTTTTTAACAAGAAAATTTCATTTTATGTTAATAACACTTATGTGGGATATAATAAAACGGATTCAAATGGAATAGCTAAGATAAATTATCTAGTTACAGAAGTTGGCACATATAATATTAGGGCTATTTTTGCTGGAGATTCAAATTACTTAGCTTCTGAAAATAGTTCATTATTGAAGGTTTCTAAAACACCAACAGTTGTAGAAGCAAGCAACTATTTAACTATTAAAAAAACAGTTCTTCTTAAAGCTAAACTCCATTGTAATTGGGGAAATTTAATGGCTGGAAGAACAATTCTATTCTATGTAAATGGTAAATATGTTGGAAAAGGAACAACTAATATTTTAGGAAATGCATACAAAAGTTATAAAATTAAAAATCCTGGAACTTATAAAGTTACAGCTATTTTTGAAGGAGAAAGTAGATATCTTAAGTCCCAAAAAGTAACAACTCTGATAGTTCCTAATTCTAAATTATATGTTCAAAACTCAAAATTTTTAGAAGGAAAATACGTTTATATTAAATCAAAAGTGTATAACCTTAAAAAAGATGCATCTTCTTTAAAAATTTACTTTAGATATCCTAAAGGATGTGATTTTAAGGATATTCAAAATAATATTGGAACATATAAAGTCAATAATAAAAATAGATTAGTTACATGGACTATTCCAAAATTAAATGGAAAAAGTTCAACTACATTTTTATTAAAGCTTTACCCAACAATTAAGAAAAACTATACTGTTGTTCAAGTAGTTAAATATTCAACAAAAAGGATTGTTAATAAGATTTCTTTTGTTTCAAAAGAAGTTAAAATATTATAGGAATATCATGTGTCTATATAAAATATAATTTATTTATATATAAAATTAAATTATAAGTATAAAAATGGAATTATAATTATTAAATAGCTAATTATAATCAATTCAAATTTAAATACTTAATATAAAAGTAATTTAATAAAATGAAATGGATGTATAAATTAAATAATCTAAAGATTAGATTTTAAGAGGTCTAATATGTATAAAATTGAATATGCTAAGCCTATTATTTTTTTGATTCTTTTAGTAAGTGTTTTTTTCGTGCTTATTTCAGCATCGTCTGCTGCGATGTATGATCCAACAAAAACAATTGATCATGGGAAGAAGATAATTAAAGTAAATAATACAAAATATAAACTTTATTGGGAAACTGAACAATCAATATATCAAGATAAGAAGAAAATGCATATTTCTTATAAATCCATGAAAAATAAAGCAGATAAGGGTTATTTATATATTGAATTCTATAAAACTGGAAAAAAGAAGATGGGCATTTCAAAACAGTATTCATCAATGATTTATGGGACTGAAAAAATTGTAAAACTTAAAACTAACACTGATGATTTTTATTGGAAAAAATTAAGGCCAAAAATTTCTAATATTATTAAAAAACCAATATTAAACAAAGGTTTTATTAAATACAATGAAACTAGATATATTAATGCAACATACACGGATCCTAAAACTGGAAATAACGTAACTAAACCATATAAAATAAATTGGGTGGTTTTTTATTATACTCAAACTTCATCTATAGAGATAATGGCAATATACACAAATTTAAGTGCTTTAAACAATTCAAACATTCTTATAAATCGTTTATTACCCTCAGATCAAATTATTCGTCTTGATAAATTTGCCAAAGGAAAATTGAAAATTACCTCCTCTGTTCATGATATTATGCCATGTGGACCTACTAAAAAGTTTAGATATGTTAATACTAATTTAACTCCAAAGCAGTATTATTTGAAAGTATTAAAAAAAGAATTTGAAACAAAGATATAATTTGATGGATTAATGCAAGTAAATTTTAAAAAAAACGCTAATATGTATAAAAATAAGTATATTAAACTTGTATTCTCTTAATTTTTTTAGTAAGTATCTGTTCTTTGCTTTTTTCTGCTTCATCTGCTGCAAGATTTGAGCCAATAGAAAAGATTGATTCTGGAAAAAAAACAGAACACTTAGTTTAAAATTTATTTTATTTTTATTTTTTTATTTTTCATATTTATTTAAGCTTTATACTGATAATTTATTCTTACTTTTAATTTATTCTTATTTTTAATTTATTTTCCTTTTTAACTATTTTTTCATTTATTTTATATCAATAACTTATTTTAGCATCTATAACTACATGCCATTGTCCAGGACTACTTGATTTAACTTTACGAGTAGCTAAGACTTCAACATCTTTATCATAATTTTTAGCTATTCTTTTTATTCTTTCAATTCCAGAATCAAATCCATCAGAAAACTCATAGTAATGTATAATTCCATTATTATTTATTAGGGAAATAGCTAGGTTTAGAAAGTCTTTTGCAGTTCCTGGTAAATTCATAATAATTCTATCAAATTTTATGTTTTCTTTTATGAATTGTTCATTAGCTATTTGATTTATATCTCCTAATATTGGAGTTATTTTTCCTTTTAATTTATTAAGTTTTATATTTTCTTTCATATATTTGATAGCTATTTTGTTAATATCAACAGCATAAATATTTACATCATGGTCCTTAGCTATAAGGATTGGGAAAGGGCCGATACCTGCAAACATATCTAGAATAATTTCTCCATCTTTTACTTGTTCAGCTATTCTTTTTCTCTCTGTAGCTAATCTTGGAGAAAAGTAAACATTACTAACATCTAGTTTAAGTCTAGCTCCATGTTCTTTGTGAATTGTTTCTGGATTTTCTTCTCCAGTTATATGTTCTAATTGTCGTGTTCTCATTACTCCTTCAATAGCACTTTTTTTCATATATATTGCTTTTCGTTTTGTGAAATTAAGAGTAGCTTCTCCAATTATATATTTTTGATCTTGGAGGTTTTCAGGAATTTCAAGAATAACAATATCTCCAATAATATCAAATGAAGTTTTTAAATCTTCTATTTCTTGTTCTGTCAATTTTCCTTTTAATTCTTCACTTATACTTTGAGGATGTTTTTTTACTTCTTCTAAATCTTTTTCAACTAGACTTATATCAGTATAAATATCATTAAAATTGCCCATATTAATAATAGTATTAGTATTAGTATTAGTATTAGTATTAGTATTAGTATTAGTATTAGTATTAGTATTAGTATTAGTATTAGTATTAGTATTATTATTAGTATTTCCCTTTTTTTGGCTGTTTAAATTATTTTTTAGTTTTTCTATAATATTTTTCAGTGTTTCAGTATTTATTTCATCTTTTATAGGAATATATCCATAATTGTCTTCTGTAAGAATTTTATAGTTTCTAGCTATAATCTCTTTTTCCATTAATATTTTACGTATGGTATCTATATATTTTAATGGAGTTTTTATAGTTAACATAGTTATCACTTATTTTTACTATTTCTATATTTTTTATATTCTTTATTTTATTCTTTATTTTATTCCTTTTATATTCTTATTTTTATATTATATTTTATATTATATTTTATCTTATTTTTTATATTATTTCTTATTTTATTTTTATTTTCTTTTTTCTTTTTTCTTTTTCCTCTTTTTTGATTTATTATTTAGATATTCATAAAAATAATTCTAATATTATTCAATAATCTTAATATTTAATATCATAAAAAATTATACTTATAACTAATATTAAAATTATTATATTAAAGATAATAAAATTAAAGATAATGGGATATAATAGAGATAATAATAGGGATAATAATAAAGATAATAATAAAGATAAAATGGATAATATGGGAAAAAATAAATAATACTTATTTTATTGAGAGAAATTATGAAACTAAATAAAAATCAATTAGAACTAATCAATAAACAGCTAATGTGTTTAAATGAAATTGAAGATGAAAAATGTTTCTATAAAAAGAAATTTGGAGAAATTAGTTTAATTGAGACACAAGAAGATTTTGAAAATCTACCTTTTACAGATAAGAATGATTTAAGAGAGGCATATCCTCTTGGATTACAAGCTGTATCAGATGAAAAGATTGTTAGAATACATTCTTCTTCTGGAACAACTGGAACTCCGGTTATAATTCCTTATACTGCTAAAGATATTGAAGATTGGGCATTGATGTTTGAAAGATGTTATAAATTAGCTGGTGTCACAAATAAAGATAGAATACACATTACTCCTGGTTATGGTCTGTGGACAGCAGGTATTGGATTTCAAAACGGTGCAGAAAAACTTGGTGCTATGACTATTCCAATGGGGCCTGGAAATACAGATAAACAGCTAAAAATGATGATGGATATGAAGTCTACAGTTTTATGTGGGACATCTTCATATGCATTATTACTCGCTGAAGAAATAGCTAAACGAGGTATAAAAGATCAAATATGTCTTGAGAAAGGAATTATTGGATCTGAACGTTGGGGAAAAAAGATGCGTAACCGTATTGGAAGTGAATTAGGTGTTAAACTCTATGACATCTATGGGTTAACTGAAATATATGGTCCTGGAATTGGTATTAGCTGTGAATATGAATGTGGGATGCATCTTTGGGATGATTATTTATATTTTGAGATAATTGACCCTAAAACTGGCGAAATTCTTCCTGATGGCGAGATTGGTGAGTTAGTAATAACAACTCTGAAAAAAGAAGGGGCTCCTCTTATAAGATATCGTACTCATGATTTAACCCGAATAATTCCTGGAAAATGTAAGTGTGGAAGTGAATTCCCAAGAATTGATATTTTAATTGGAAGAACAGATGATATGGTTAAAGTTAAAGGAGTAAATATTTTTCCTAGTCAAATAGAGGAAGTTTTAGCTAAAATTAATGGTTCTTCAAGTGAATATCAATTGATGATAGATCATTTAAATGAAAAAGATATTTGCACATTATTTATTGAGATAAAACCTAATTTCAATAAATATGAACTTGAAAGAGAAATTCAATCTCAATTTAAGTCAGATATAGGAATAAAAATCAATGTTAAACCAGTTGATATTGGTGATTTGCCTCGTAATGAGAAAAAATCAACTAGAATATTTGATAATAGATATTAAATTTTTAAATATTCATTTAAATAAGTATTGAATATATATTAATTATAGATTATAAAATTCATTTATTAAGGAGAAATTACATCCATGATAGCAAAAACATTAGCAGAAGAACTTAATATTAAACAATGGCAAAGTGAAGCTACAATAAATCTCATTGATGAAGGAAATTCAATACCTTTTATAGCTAGATATCGTAAAGAAGCTACAGGTTCTCTTGATGATGAAATACTAAGGAAATTTGGAGATAGATTGGGATACTTGAGAAACCTTGAAGAGAGAAAAGAGCAGGTTATTCATTCTATTGATGAACAGGGAAAATTGACTGATGAAATACGTGTAGCTATAGAAAAGTGTGAAACTCTTGTTGAAGTAGAGGATATTTATAGGCCATATAAACCTAAAAAAAGAACAAGGGCGATTATAGCTAAAGAAAAAGGTCTTGAAGGATTAGCTAATATAATTCTTGAGCAAACTACTGAAATTCCAATTCCAGAGGTAGCTAAAGAATATTTGTCTGAGGAGAAAGAAGTAAATACTATTGAAGAAGCTATACAAGGGGCTCAAGATATAATAGCTGAAATAATTTCAGATAATGCTGATTTTAGAAGGTCTATTCGTGGAGTTACATTTAGGTTTGGGGAATTAGCTGTTACTGCTAAAGATAAAGATAAATCTTCTGAATATGAAATGTACTATGATTACTCTGAAAAATTGAATAGAATAGCTACTCACAGAATTTTAGCTATAAATCGTGGTGAAAAAGAGAAAATTTTAAAAGTCAAAATTGCTGCTCCTGTTGATGATATCATTGAGTATTTGACTCGTCACACTCTTATTGACTATGTTAAAGATGATGAAAATAAATTATCTCCAGAATATAATGAATATACAAAAGATATTCTTGAAGAAACTATATTGGATTCATATAAAAGACTCATTGCTCCTTCTATTGAAAGAGAAATTAGGAGTTCTCTTAGTGAAAAATCTGAAGAAAAATCTATTAGAGTTTTTTCAAAAAATCTTGAACAATTACTTATGCAAGGCCCAATTCAAAATAAAGTGGTTTTAGGATGGGATCCTGCATTTCGTACAGGATGTAAATTAGCTGTTGTAGATGGATTTGGAAATGTATTAGCTACAAATGTTATATTTCCAACAGAACCTCAAAATAAAATAGAAGAATCAAAAGTTGTTGTTTTAAAGTTAATTAGGGAATATAATGTTGATATTATAGCTTTAGGTAATGGAACTGCTTCAAGAGAATCTGAACAAATTATAATAGATATTATTAAAGGATCATCTGTTCAATATGTTATAGTAAATGAAGCTGGAGCTTCTGTTTATTCAGCTAGTAAATTAGCTACTGAAGAATTTCCAGATTTTAATGTAGGTCAAAGAAGCGCAGTTTCAATAGCTAGAAGACTTCAAGATCCACTTGGTGAACTTGTTAAGATAGATCCTAAATCAATTGGTGTAGGTCAATATCAACATGATATGAATCAGAAGAAGCTTGGAGAGTCTTTATCACAAGTTGTAGAAAAAGTAGTTAATAATGTTGGAGTAGATTTAAATACAGCTTCGATTTCTCTGCTTAGCTATGTTTCTGGTGTAAGTTCAAGTATAGCTAAAAATATTATTCAATATCGTGAAGAAGAAGGTGTTTTTACCAGCAGAAAAGAGCTTTTAAATGTATCTAAGTTAGGTCCAAAAGCATATGAACAGTGTGCAGGATTTTTAAAAGTTTATGGTTCAGATAATCTTCTTGATATAACCACTGTTCATCCAGAATCATATGAAGCTACTAAAAAATTGATTAAGAATTTAGGATATAATTTAGATGATTTTAAAGCTATTAACGATGATTTGAAGAAGATACACTTTGATAAGTTAAATAATTTACATGGTAGTGATTTTGAAAGGTTATCTAAAGATTTAACTATTGGAGAAATAACACTTAAAGATATTGTAAATGAACTTAAAAAACCGGGCAGGGATCCAAGAGATAGTATGCCTCAACCAATACTTAGAAGTGATGCACTTGAAATTGAAGACCTTGAAGAAGGTATGATTCTTGAAGGAACTATTAGGAATATAGTTGATTTTGGAGCATTTGTAGATATTGGAGTTCATCAAGATGGTTTGGTTCATATTTCTCAATTAGTAGAAAATCAATTTGTTAATCATCCATTAGATATTGTAAGTGTTGGAGATATAGTTGAAGTTAAAGTTATAGATGTTGATGTAGAAAGAAGAAGGATACAATTAAGTATGATTATTTAAAAATTTAATTTTATTTAACATTTTATTTAAACATTTAATTTTTTTCTTTTCATTGAAAATTTAAAAATATTGGAAACAGGAGAAATAGCTATGTTATACTTTGTAGGATTAGGATTATTTGATGAAAAAGATATTTCATTAAAAGGATTAGAAGCTTTAAAATCTGTTGATGTAGTTTATGCAGAGTTTTTTACATCTTATCTTTTTGGATCTAGTTTTGAAGCTATTGAAGAGTTAATTGGAAAAGAAATAATAGTTTTAAATAGGCAAGAAGTAGAAGAAGAAAATGTTTTTATGAAGGAAGCGATTATGGGAAAAAATGTAGCTTTAATCTGTGGTGGAGATCCACTTATAGCTACAACACACACTGATTTTTTAGTAGAAGCTAAAAAGAAGGAGATTGAAGTGGAAGTTATTCATGGATCTTCAATACTTTCATCTGCTCCTGGAATTTCAGGTCTTCAAGCTTATAAATTTGGAAAAGTTACTACAATTCCATTTCCCGATGAAAACTTTTTTCCACATTCTCCATATATGGCAATAGCTAATAATTTAGCTAATGATGCACATACACTTATATTGTTAGATATTCAAGCACATAAAAATAGATATATGTCTGTAAATCAAGGATTAGATTATCTTATGAAGATTAAAAATGATTTAATTTCTGATAAACGAGAAAATGAATGTCTTATTGATGAAGATACTTTAGCTATAGGTATTGCACGTGTTGGGTCTAAAAATGTTGTTGTTAAAGCAGATAAAATTGGAAAATTAGTTGATTTTGATTTTGGGGGACCATTGCATTGTATAGCTATTCCATCTAAATTACATATAGTTGAAGCAGAGTATTTAGTTGAAGTTTGTGGAGCTCCAAAAGAGATATTAGATGATATTTAGTATATTTAAAAAAATCATATTAGTAAATTTATATTAATTTATTTATTTATATTATTTTTTTTATTTATATTTTTTTTATTTATTTATTGGATTGATTTGATATATATTGAGGAATATTCATTGGAAAAATTTATATGTTATCTAATACTAATATTTAATGATGTATACTAATTTATAGTATATTTAATAGATAATATCTATAGGTATTGTTGCATTCTTCGGCGAGTAAAGGTTTATAGGTTATTGTCTTCGGTTAATTTTTTTTAAAACAACTAATGAATATTATAATATTTATTTTTCTTTAGAGGTGATTCAAATGGCTTTAGAATTTTCTAATATTTTGACTATTATAATTTTAATACTGATTGTTTTCCCAGTAATTTATTTAATATATATTATGTTGCCTAAAAATAAACATTCTAAAGAAATATATCAAAAACCTCCTACTAAAGATCCTCCTGCTTTTGTAAATTCTCTTTTTGGTAGTGGAATAAATAAAATGGTTGGTGAGATAAACATTGGAAGTTTTTATCTTACTTTATTAGATTTAATAAATAGAAAATATGTTTCTGTTAGAATCACTACTAAAAAAGACCAACATAACCAACATAACCAACATAAAACAACTAATGAAAGAATTAAGAAATCTGAATCACGTGAAAAAACATTAGATAAAATTATTCTAAAAATAAATGAAAAATCTACAGATAAGTTACATCCATTTGAGAAAAATGTTTTAAGATGTATACATTCCTTAGAAAATAAAGGAAATATTAATATTCTTGATACAAAAGAAGCTCTTACTAAAAGATTAAAGGTGAATAGTTTCCAAAAAAACTATGATAATTGGATTAAAAACTTCCATGAAGAATTCTTTAAAGATAATAAATCAGAACTTTTTAACAATAACTTTGATAATCTAAAGATATATGGGGCATTGCTAGGAGTAATTTTCATTATAACTTCAATATTTTCTTACTTTGAAAATTCAAATTTGAATTTGATACTTAGTTTTATTATGGGGGCTTTTGGATTCTTTTTAGTATTTGTACCAATTAAAAAGTTAGGTGGATGGACTAAAGAAGGTGAAGAACTTGAACAAAAATGGAATTCATTTAAAAAATTTTATACTGAAAACTTTAAAAGTACAGATAAATCTCAAAAATTTTTGAATGAAGGAATAAATTACTTACCTTACTTATATGCAATGGGGATTTCTAAATCTGTTTTAGTGAAGAATTTCAGTGATTCTAATAAAGTTACTGATACATATGTATTTTTGAAATATAACACTGATTCTATTATTAAGGAGATAGTTAAAGACTTCTTAGCTGCTGATGGAACATTTGATCCTAAATTTTATAATACTTCTGGGAATTTTGTACCAGGGTTTGGATTGTGAATTTGATAGTTTAATTAATTATGAAAAAGTTATGCGGAATATGTATTATATTTTAACATAATTGGTTTTTGATTAGTGCGATTTTTATGTTTAGGGTTCATAATATTTTTTATTCTTTTAATTTTTTAAGGGATGCTTTAACAAAAGCAGGTATATCAGCTGGGCTTCTGCTTGAAATTATGTTGTCATCTATAACAACTTCTTCATCGATAAATATAGCTCCTGCATTTATTATATCTTGTTTAATAGATTTCCAACCTGTGATTTTACGACCTTTTATAACTTTGGCAGTTATTAAAATCTGTGGGGCATGGCAAATTGCAAATACTGGTTTACCACTTTCAACAAATTTTTTTGTAAATTGTACAGCATTTTCGTCTGCTCTTAATTCATCTGGTGAATATCCTCCAGGGATTAGGAGAGCATCGAAGTCGTTTATTGACACATCTTGAAATGATTTTTCAATTTTTTCTGATGCATTTCCTCTTTTACCTTTTACTATTTGTCCTTTTTCAAGTCCTACAACAGTTATTTCATGATTGTTCTGTTTAAAAGCTTTTATAGGTTCTGTATATTCTACATCTTCAAACATATCTCCTAATATTACTACTATTTTGCTCATTATTTCACTCTCCATTTTGTTTTTTAATTGATTTAATGAGGTTTTTAGATTTTTTATTTTTGTTTAATTCCTTTTTTATCACATTAATTAGTGAGTTATAATATGTTTTTATTTAAATATAAAATATAATGATTACAATTCTTATTAAGATATAATTATTTCAAGTTTTATTAAGATATAATGATTTCAATTTTTATTTTTGGTTATCATTTTCATTAGATTGTTACTTACATCTCCTCTGCTTATAATACCTATGACTTTATTATTGGAATCTATTACTGGGAGTTTTTTGAATTGATGATTAGACAAGATTTGGATAGCTTTCTCAAGAGTATCCTCTTTTTTTATAGAATATATTTCTTTTTTTTGCATTAAACTATCAATTGTTGCATTGATTTTTTCATTTAAAACTTCTTGCTCGGTTTCTCCTTCTTCAATAAATATTGTATAAACAAAATCATGAAATGAACCTTTTTTTGGAGCAAGATATCTCAGGACATCTCCATCACTGATCATATTAATTAATTTATTTTCCTTATCAACAACTGGAACTCCACCAATATTATTTTTGCTTAGTAACCTTAGTAATTCTTTTACTGTTGTAGTGGGTTTTATAGAAATCACATCTGTAATCATGAAATCTTTTACTTTGAATGAGTGTTCTTGAGTTGGTTCTTCTGTTTCAGTTTTTGGTAGATGAATATGTTTACGGTTTAGTACTATAATTATTATGGAAGCTATAACAAAGCAACTTCCAACTAAAAATGGTGTGTTGGGTGAATATAATTGAGCCAATATTCCTGCCATAAAAGGAGCTATAGCTCCACCAATCATACGTAGAAACGAAAATGATGCAGAAGTAGTTGATGTTTCAACAGTAGATGTTTTCATAACTGCATTTGTAAATAAAGAATTACTATTTCCAAATAAAAAACCAGAAAAGACTATACATGCAGACATGACAAGTATGTTAGATGTCCATATTCCCATAATCAAAAGAAGTGCAGTGAAAATAATTAGCATTATATATAATGATTTGATAAATCCGAATTTCTTTTCAATTTTAGGTGCTATAAAGTAAGAGGAAATTCCTAGGAGAATTCCCCATCCTAAGAATATGATACCTATATTAAATGGATCTAATCCTAGTGCAAGAGGACTGTATGCTAGTAATGTGAAAAATCCAAAATTATAAAAACAATTAGCAATTCCTAATACTGCAATTGGTCTATTTTTCATTGCACGTAATGGATCAGTTAATGATGTATTTTTTTTGTCACCTAAATCTTCTTTTACATTTGGAAGCTTAATAAACAATAAAAGAAAAACAATAGTCATCATTATACCAATGCCAATAAATGGGTATCTCCATGAAAATTGTCCTAATATCCCTCCAATTAAAGGCCCTATTGCAACACCTATTCCAACAGCTGCTTCAAATAAAACAATTGCTCTTGTTTTTGAAACTCCTGCTGCTGTAACCATTGCAGCCAATCCAGTTGCAAAGAAAAGGGAACTACCTAATGCCCATATCCCTCGCAAACCAATAATTGTCCAAATATTACTTGCAAAACCTGCAATAGCTGCAAATAGTCCAATAATAATAGTTCCGATGAGTAATGTCTTTTTAAGACCTAATCTTGTAGAAATTGCTCCAGTTATAAGTGCTCCAATTGCTATCACGAAATTATAACTACTATAAAGCAGAGTAACTTCACTTGGACTTGCTGATAATGTTTTAGTAAGTGTTGGTAATACTGGACCTATAAGTCCCATGCCCATCAGAGCAGCTATTACTGCAATAAACAATAACCATGCTGCTGAAGGCAATTTTTCATTTTTTATTGAATCATTTGATGACATTTTTTATCCTATAATCTTTTTTATTTTTAGCTGATATATCAGTTATTTTTTTAAGTTCAATCCCCACATTATGATTAAAAAATTATTCTAAATTTGAATTTAATTTATCAAGTAAATAATTTAATTGCTCAAATTCAGATTCAGTGAAAATAGATTTAATTTCTTTAGAATTTTGAAGCATTAGTTCTGATATTTCTTTATATAACTCTTTACTATTATCAGTTAAATATATTAAAAATTCTCTTTTGTCTTTATATGAAATTTTTCTTTCAATGAGTCCCATTTTTTGAAGAGTATTTAAACTTCTGGTCATAGCTCCTGTATCTTTTTTTGTAGATTTTGAAAGCATATTTTGATTACATCCTTCATTTTGATGTATGAAATATAGAATATACCATTGTTCAAAGGTTATCCCACATTTTTTAAGTTTATTTTGAGTTAACCTTTTTAACATATGACTTATTTTGATAAATCTGAATAAAATATCGTTTTCATCGAAAATATAATCCATATAATTACCTTTATCAATTATTAAAAAATAAAATAAATCTAATTTTATCAATAATATAAAAATTTAATATAACTGACTTATCAATTATTTTATAATAATTATTATATAAAGGTTTTGGAATTTTTATATAATTATAATTTTTATATAATTTTTATATAATTTTTATAATTTTTATTAAATAATAAATAATATAATAAAATAAGAATTAATGAAATACTTCAATTTATCTATTCATTAATATGAATAAAAGATTAAATAAGAAATTAAAGAAAAAAAAATAAAATAAAAATTAAAATAATAAAAATTAGATAAATAAAAGTTAGAATTGAAATAAATAAAAAATAAAATAAAAATAAAAATAATTAGAACAAATTATTTATTTTAAGTTAATGAATACAAATTATTTGCTCTATAAATTTGATTTTTATTTCTATTTAGAGAATCTAGTCTGATATTTTTCACATATTTTGCTAATTTTTTAGGTATCTTAAAGTATATTGTTATTATAGCAGACTGTCCGGATCTTAAAGCTTTAATTTTAGCAGTTGCAGTATATTTTTTGAGTTTAGGATGAACTTTACCAAATTTTTTAGGGTATTGATACCAAATCTTTATTTTAGTGGCTTTAGTACTTAAAGATCCAACATTTGAAACTTTAACTTTTAAAAAGTTAATATTTCCTCTTTTATAATCTCTATAATTACTATAACCTGCTTTAACAGCATTTAAAACAAGTTGTGGTCTGTTTGCAACATATACATAATATATTGCAGTAGCATCCTGAATTTTACCAGAATAAGTTCCAAGACCTCCAATATTAAATTTAGTGAAAGTTGCATTGAAAGTTACTGTAATTTTTTTCCAACCTGAATTTTTATAAGCATGTGATATCCATCCACTACTTCTCTTTTTAGTACCATCACCAAAATTTATATAAGAGCTTTTTATTTTAACGCCTTCTACAGCCATTCCAGATTTTGTAGCTCCTTTGTACCTAACTTTTTTTCCTTTAGCTACTTGAAATGTATTTTGGGCATGTTTTTTAATACTTTTTGGTATTTTCGATTTCTCAATGGCGAAAATATTTCCACTTCCACCTAATCCTGCATAATTATTAGCAGCATTATCTAAATCATTATTTATTGTAACTTTGCCATTATTAATATTCATAGCTGCAGAAACAGTTGATACAGAACATATTATGAGAAATGCAATTAATATTGCGAAAATCCCAATTTTAGTTTTATTAATATTCAAATATATTAACCCCCCCTTAAGTTAATTAGAATATATATTTAAAAAAATATATTATTATTATATAATACAAAAAGTATTACATAATCATTCGTATATATACATTTAATCTTATATAAATTTTTTCATTAAAACAATCAATTATAATGAAATTTCATTTTGCTTAATTTTAGCTATTTTTTAAGTTTTCCAATTCATAACTTAGTCAACAATTTGAAAAAATTTATTTTTCTTTTTATATATTTAATAATTTTTTTATCTATTTTTATTTCTATTTTTATATTAATTCTCAAATTAATCAATATTTTTTAAAATTGTTAAATAATTTCTAGTTCTCTTATTTCAGATAATATATTTATTTTAATATTAAAAAATATTTTAATCAAAAATTTAGAATAATATAATAACATATATTGAATCAAAAGAAACTAAAATACTTGAAAATTTTAAGTATTTAAAATAATAAATCATAAATAGAAATAAAAAATAAATAGAAATAAATCATATGATAAAAATAGAATTAAAAAGATATGAATTGGATGCATAGCTTCTATGGCATTTAATTTCCAATTGTCTTTATTTTTTAGGCTGAGAATATAAAGGGTCATGTTCAATATAAGAAAACTTTAGCTATACACCAATTCAGGAATTTAGCTATTTAGAGAGTATTAAGGTAGCTAAATTATGACATATATTGAATTGTATATACGTTCACATCGTTAGTATATAGCTTATGATATATAAATCTTTCGAAAAAATATGAAATTAATAAAAAATAAGAAAGAATAAGATTATGGTAATAATATAATTTAGCTTAAATCTCTTTATTTTAATAATTATTTAATTTATTTATTAAGTTCAAAGAAACTAGCTATAATAGCTTTTACATCTCCATTAATATCCTTACTAGACCAATTTATAGCTATTTTGTCTTCATTTACTTTAAAGAATGCAGTAGAATTTTCATCAGTAGTAAATGTTTTTATATCTTTTCCATCAATAGTAATAATTGTAATATCAGCTGATGAGGCATTCATAAGTTTATCAAGCTCACTTGACCAATTAGTATCATTTATACTAATACTAAGGTCCTGGGATTGATAAACATCTCCAGATTTTATACCATTGATAATATTTCCACTCATCATTGATCCATTTTCATACTTAGCTGGAACTTTGAATTTAAGATCTCCTAATTGTTTAGTTTCCCAGCTACTACTATCACTCATTTTATTATTACTACCAAAGCCCATTGTAAAGGCTGCTGCAATTGCTATTACAGCTATGATAGCTATAATGATTATGATTAAAAATTTATTATTCATATTAGCACCATCTATATTCTTTAATTTATATTAATTTATTTTATTAATTAATTATATTCTCTAATTATTATAATTCTAACTTATTATAATATATAATTATATATAATTCTTGGTTTAATATAATTGACTATATTTTTGGATATAATCTTGATGTTTTTTATCTAATATCTTAAGTGCAGACATATTTTGAGGACTTGTAGCTGCTCGCTCTTCAACAAGGTTTCTAAGGGTTTTATTCTTCATATGTTCTCTAACTTCAGTTAATACAAAATTAATAGTCTGTTCATTACAACTAGCTATTTGTTCTTGATTCATTTCAAATAGCTTATAAACTTCAAGGTCATAATTCTTTGTGGCCGATACTAAAACATTTAAATAGCTATAATAATCTCCAGCTCCAGTTAAAAATCCATCTATTCCCATATAACTAAGTAATGGTATAAATGAACATTCTGCAAATGTAAATATAAGATAACTACTGGGTTTAATATTTCTCCTAAGTTCTACAATCAAATCAACAAGATCTCTGGGGTGAAGAAGTAAATCATCTCCATTAGCTATAATCAATCCATTGTAACCGAGTTTTTCTAACTCTTGTGCACATTGAACTCTAAGGTCAATATATTTGGATCCTTGAATAACAGCTATATTACATTGAGAATTTTTTTCTTTTTCTTCCTTAGCTAATTCAATAGTTCTTCTAACGCTCCATTCAGCTATTTCTCTTTCAACATTGTAGGCAGATTCTTCATCTTTACTTACAAAAATATTTGGATCACTCTCATCAAATACATTCGGTGTCATAATATCTCTAAGTTTTCCAAGTCTTCCAGGACCATCATGACTTTTTATTTCAAATTTATCTACCATTGATTATCACTTTTTATTATAATAGTTTTTATTTATATTATATTATTCATATATCTTATATTATTTTATAATATTTTAATTTTATATTATTTATAATTAGATTTAAATTAATTTTATTATTTGTATTTTATTATCATATATTTTAAATTGTTTTTAATAAAATTACATTAATATTATATTTTAACATTATATTTTTAATATTATATTTCAAATATTCATAATAAATTGATGGTACCTTTTAGGTTACACTTTAGAAAATTTTAGTAAACTTTATATATAAAGTTTTTACAATTATAATTAAGGATTTAAGATAGGTGCTTAGCACAAGTCAATGATTATCCAAGGTGTGTTTTTAAATGTCTGTTTTTGAACGGCTAAAGACTCTTTTTACAGGGTCAAAAAATGATGTAGTTGAGAATAATTCTGATGAAAAGGTATTGGATCAGAAAAAATCAGATAAAACATCTGATTTAAGACCTAAACAGACAGACTCAAATACAAAAGAAGAAAAAGTTGTTTCTTCATCTACAGCTAAAGTTGAAGTAGTTGAAGTAGAAGCTCCAACTGCCACTCCTGAAAGTAAAAAGTCTGGAAATGCAAAAATTGAAGCTAAAACTGAAACTAAAGATGAAAAAGTTGAAGAGAAAGAAAATAAAGATCATTCAGATAATGATTCTAAAAATAAAGAAGAAAAGAGAGATAATATGACTCTATTAAATACTGAAGATAATAAATTAACATTAAGTAATGTTGATCCAGAATTTACCCAAGTCTTTAAAGATGCTGGAATAGATTCTGTAGAAATTTGTTTCCAATGTGGAACCTGTACTGGTGGATGTCCTTCTGGAAGAAGAACTCCATATAGGGTAAGACAATTAGTAAGAAAATGTTTAATGGGATTAAAAGATGAAGTAATCTCTGATGACTCTTTATGGATGTGTACTACTTGTTACACTTGCCAAGAAAGATGTCCTCGTGAAATAAAAATTGTCGAAATCGTTAAGATGGCAAGAAATATTGCTGCACAAAACGGATTTATGGCTCCTGCACACAAGGCTACTGGTTCTTTTGTTATAAAAACTGGTCATGGTGTACCAATTAATGATGCTACTATGGAACTTAGAAAAAGAGTTGGACTTGATGAATTACCACCAACTACTCATTCTTTCCCAGAAGCTTTAGAAGAAGTACAAAAAATATGTGAACTCACTGGTTTTGATGACTTAATTGGATACAATAAAGCTACTGGAGAGCTTGAATAAATTTTTTACTGGAGGAATAAAGAATGGAAATCGCATATTTCTTAGGTTGTATCATGAACAACCGTTATCCTGGTATTGAAAAAGCAACAAGAATTTTATTTAATAATCTTGATATAGAACTTAAAGACATGGCTGGAGCTTCCTGTTGTCCTGCTCCTGGTGTATTTGGTTCTTTTGATAAAAAAACCTGGGCTTCTATAGCTGCTCGTAATATTACTATTGCAGAAGATATGGACTTAGACATAATGACTGAATGTAATGGATGTTTCGGATCCTTATTTGAAACCAATCACATGTTAAAACATGATGCTGATATGAAAGATGAAATTAATGAAGTATTAGCTGAAACTGATAGGGAATTCAAAGGATCTATCGATGTAAAACATTTAGCTCAAATTTTATACAATGATGTAGGTTTAGACAAACTTTCTGAATTAGTCAGCAACCCATTAAATTTAAATGTAGCTGTCCATTATGGATGCCACTTTTTAAGACCATCTGCTGAAATTCAAATTGATAATGCAGAAAAACCAACTATTTTAGATGAATTAGTTGAAATTACTGGTGCTAAATCTGTACCTTATAAAGACAAAATGATGTGCTGTGGTGCAGGTGGAGGTCTCAGAGCTAGAGATATTGATGTAACTGCAAGTTTCACTAAAGAAAAACTCGACAACATGACTGCTGCAGGTGTAGATGCAATTGTAGATGTTTGTCCATTCTGTCACTTACAATTTGATGTAGGTCAAACTGAAGTAAACAAAATGTATAATACTGACTACGGAATACCTGTTTTCCATTTAGCTCAATTATTAGGATTAGCTATGGGATTAGGTGCAGACGAGTTAACTTTAGATTCTCATTTAATCGACTCTGCTCCAGCTCTTGCAAAAATAGTTGAAGAATCTGACAGAGTTACTGGTGGAGAATAAATATATTATGGTGGATAATATCCACTAATTTTTATTTTTTATTTTTTAGTTTTTAGTTTTTATTTTTTTATTTTTTGTTTCTTTATTTAGCTATTTTCAATATATTTTTTAAAATTCTATATTTATTTCTATAAATTTTGTAAATCTACATATATACAATAATTTTTTATACTAATAAAACAAAAAATATATAACAATTTATAAATTAATTACTAATTATATAAATTAGAATAATTAATTAGAAAGTTTAATATAAAAATTAATTAAAATATTATTTTAAATTATTTTAAATTATTTAAATTTTTTAGAAAGTTATATATTAATGGTTACTAAATTAATTAATAGTATTATTAATATCAAATAAGAAGGTGATGAACGATGTTTATAGCAACACTAGGAGGAATATTTAGATTTAAAGATCTTCCTAAAGAATATGGCCCTTATGTACAGTTTAAAGCAACAATTGAGAAAAGAGAAGTAAAAGACGACGATGAATTAGCTATTTTAGATATTACCGGAACTGATAGTCATCATGTTCTTTTTTTAGATTCTTATGATAATATTGAAGAAATTAAAAAAGAATTAAAAGATGCAGATGCTAAAGTAAATCATACTACTTTGAAAATATTAGAAGGGCATTTAAGCTAGACTCAACTTTTTAAAACTAGTTTTTAATACTTAAAATAATAAAATTAGTTTTATATATTATTCAGATTAATTTATAAATCTTCATAAATGATTTATAAATTAATACCTATTTAATTAAGTTTAATTATAGTTTAATTATAATTTAGTTATATTGATATAACTATATTAATTATATTTTAGCATTATTATACTTATTATACTTATTATTTTATCCAATAGAATTTTATGGTGATTTTATTGTTACCAATTGAACAAACATGGTTAATATTAGTTGATCTTCTTACGGATCTTAAAAAAAGAGGATTGGATATTCCTAATTCTATTAATAAAGATATTAGTCTTCTTAAAACTTCTATTAATTTTTACAAAAAAGATATGTCTCATCCTGACATGATTAAAGAATTTGATCGGGCAAATATTATTATTACAGATATACAAGATAAACTTCTTGAATATGCTGAAAATTTAGATGTAGAATATTATAAAGAATGGGTTGATAAATTAAGAAGAGCTAATCTTGGAGAAGAAATATATAAACAACCAGAAACAGCTTCTAAATTCATTGAAGGAGCTCCGCCAGGTTTTTCGTCTGCAAAGGTTCATCTTAAAAAACCAATAGCTGAAGATCGTGTTCAAGAAATAGCTGAATATAATAATATTATAATAGAATTTGAGGATGATACAACTCTTGCTCTATTTGGAAATTCTGATAATATAAAAATGAGTTTAAAAGAAATAGCTCCTTTCTTTAATGAGTAATAGTTTAATATTTAATTTTTTATCTATATCTTTATTTTATTACTATTTTATTACTATTTTATTCATATTTTATTTCATTTCATTTATTAATTTTAATAATATTTCTATAATATTTCCAATTTTTGTTCTTATTATTTTTTCATTATATTTTAATTATATTTTTATTATATTTTCTTTATATTTTTCATTAGTTAGTGAATATATTTTATTTTTTACTAAGTTTTATTCTTACTTATTCTTGTTTTTATATTTACAAAGACATAAGAATTATTGTCTTTAACTTTATTTGTAAAAATTTAATAATATGTTATAATAAATTAAATAAATAGAGATAAAATATAAAGAAAATTGATTGAGGTGATTTTTTGAAGATATTAGGCATAAGCGACATTCATGGCAAGGAATATGAAGGACTATATAGCTACTTGGAAAAAAATGACATTGACCTTATAATAGTTTCTGGAGATATAACTAATTTTGGCCCATTAGAATTTGTAGAAGAGTTTTTTAATAAACTTTCTAGTTATGATTCTACAATAGTAGCTATTCCTGGAAATTGTGATCCAGAGGGAGTAGTTGAGAGGATTGATCAATCTCCGGCTATTTGTGTTCATGAAGATGTTATTGATTTTGATAATTTAGTTATTTATGGTTTTGGAGGTTCTAATCCTACTCCATTTGATACTCCTAGAGAATTTGATGAAGAAACTCTATATAATTCTATAAAATCGGTGATGGAATCAAAAAACATTGATTCTGTTAAAGAAACAACTGATAATTTTCCTTATGGAAAAATTTCTATTTTAGTTACACATGCTCCTCCTAAGGATACTGAAACAGATAAAATTGCAGATGGGGGTCATGTTGGAAGTTGGGGTGTTAGGAAAATTATTGAAGAATATCAACCTCGTTTAAATTTCTGTGGTCATATTCATGAATCGAGAGGTTTTGACATGATTGATAATACTATTATAGTCAATCCTGGAATGCTTGAAGATGGGTATGGCTCTTTAATAGAAATTGATAACAATAACAATATTATAGCTAATTTTGTTGAATTAAAATGAGGTAGTTTTAATGGATGAAAATAAGGATAATAAGGATAATATCGATAAAGAAGCCAATAAGACTAAAATTGGCAATGTTGCTAAAGAATTTAGTGGGACTAAAGTTGATAATGTTGATTTAGGTGAAGGTGTTTTGAAAAAATCTTCTTCTAAGACATTGATTGTATTTTTAGCAGCATTTACTTCATTTATAACTGCCTTTTCAACTTCTGCAATAGCTGTAGCTATTCCATCCATAGCTAATCAATTTGTTATTGATGCTATACTTCAAAATTGGTTAGCCACATCATTTTTGCTCACTATAGCTGTATTTTCAGTTCCTTTTGGTAAATTATCTGGTAAATATGGATTAAAAAAATTTTTTATTATAGGAATATTAGTATTTTTAATAGGTAGTGTTGGAGCTACTTTTTCGTTTTCAGCATACTCTTTGATATTCTTTAGAATAATTCAAGGAATAGCTGCAGCTATGTTAAATGTTGCAGGTTTTGCACTAGTAACTGAAGCACTGCCTCCTCAAGAACGTGGTAAAGGTATTGGATTAACTATTTCTAGTGTTTATATTGGGTTGACTTTAGCTCCAGTTTTAGGAGGTATACTGACTAAAAATCTTGGTTGGCAAAGTATTTTTTATGTTATAATTCCATTACTTTTCATACCTTTGATTTTAGCTGTGTGGAAAGTTAAAGATGAATGGATTACTGGTGAAAATGATCCATTTGATTTTTCTGGAACCATAATATATTCAGCAGGTATATTATTATTCATGTATGGATTCACAATATTGAATGAACTAAACGGGCTAATTTTAACAATTATTGGAATAGCTCTATTAATAGGATTTGGTATTTGGGAATTAAGACAAAAATTCCCAGTTTTCCATGTTGAACTTTTTAAAAATGTTAGATTTTCATCCTCTTCTTTAGCTGCTCTTATTAGCTATTTAGCTACATTTGTGGTAACTTATATATTGAATTATCATTTACAATATATTGAAGGTATGGATCCTCAAACAACAGGGCTTATTCTTATTGTTACTCCTGCATTAATGGCAATTATAGCACCATTTTCAGGAAATCTTTCAGATAAAATTGAACCTCAGAAATTAGCTGCCATAGGTATGGGATTTGTTACAGTAGCTATCTTTATATTGATATTTTTAGATAAAGGCACTCCTTTAAGTGTAATTATCATAGCTATGATTTTACAAGGAATTGGTTATGGTATTTTCTCATCACCAAATACAAACTCTATAATGGGATCAGTTTCAAGAAAATTTGCCCCTATTGCTTCTGCAACAGTTTCAACTGTTCGAGTTATTGGTCAAACGATGAGTTTAGGTATGCTAACTGTGATTTTTGCTATAGTCATGGGTTCAGTTCAGATTGTTCCGAAATACTACCCATTACTTACACAAAGTTCTCAAATTGCATGTATAATTGCTACTATGCTTTGTATAATAGCTGTATTTGCTTCTTTAGTTGGAATGAAATCTAATACTAAAATGAACAATAATTCTTAGAATTTTATTTTTTATTTTTATTCTATTTTCATTCTTTTCTATTTTTTTATTCTTTTTATGTGTTTTATTCTTTTTATTTTAAATATCGACTTCTTAAAATATATATAAAATATTTACTATAAAAATTAAATAAAAAATTATATTAAATGCTTTGTTCATATAATATAATTCGGGAAAAAATATTAATAGATAATTCTTATCTTTAGATTTAAAAATAATGAACTATTAAAAATATTTAAGTGGTTTAATATTTTATTGCTATTTTATAGTTATTTATTGAAAATTTATTGAAAATAATTTTCTTTGAAAAAGTATTTATTTAAGAAAAATATAATTAAAATACCTGGTTATTCAGAATAACTTTTATTGGAAAGGTTTTTATTGAAGAAACTGTTTATAAGGTTTATATAGTAAAATTTTTATTGAAGAAGCTGTTTGTAAGATTTATATTAAAATTATAAAAAGTTGAGATATATTAATATATATAAAATATATAAAATTAATATTAAAATATATTAAAAATATATATTAAAATATATGAATCATATTTTTATCTTCTTTTTCAGGTGATTAAATGATTATGATACAAGGTGAAGTTAGTGGAAAGATATACACTGAACCATTTTCTAAAGGAGTTCTTTCAAGATCTCTAACAAGAGCTGAAATGGGTCCTAATAAAGCTTATGCGTTTGCTTCTTGTATTGAATCTAAACTTATAGAAAATAATATAAGTCTCATTACTATTGATGAATTAGTTGAACTTATAGTCGAAGATTTAAGAGAAGAGGATTCTGAGATAGCTGAAAAATATATTTCTTGGAGAAAAATAAAAAAAGGAACTGAACCTCTGATTATATTAATTGGAGGAGCTTCTGGTGTTGGAACTTCTTCAATAGCTTTTGAAATAGCTAATCGTTTAGGTATTAGAAATATGATAAGTACTGATATGATTCGTGAAGTTATGCGTAAAATTGTATCTAAGGAATTAAGTCCAGTTATTCATGAATCAAGCTTTACAGCATATAAAGGAATGAGGGTTCAACCCCCTCCTGAATTTGATGATGTTTTAGCAGGTTTTAGGGATCATGTTGATACTGTAAGTGTTGGAATAGATGCTGTTATTGAAAGATCTTTAAAAGAAGGAATAAGTATAGTTATTGAAGGCGTTCATATTGTTCCAGGATTTATTAAAGAGGAACTAATGGAAAAAGATAATGTTGTAATGTTTGTACTTACTTTACAGGATAAAGAGATTCATAAAGGTAGATTTTACTCACGATGTAGACAAATGTGGGCTAGACGGCCATTACAAAGATACTTAGATAATTTTTTTGCAATAAGAAAAACTCATAAATATTTTGAATCTCAAGCAAGAAAATTTGAAGTTCCAGCTATTGAAAATATTGATGTTGTAACTACAATTGATTCAATAATTAAACATATTACTGAAACTTATGGAGGGATAAGTGATGTTGAAAAAGATAAAGATTAGAGATGTGATGACTAAAGATGTTTTCACAACAACTGCCGATGAAGAAGTAGTATTTGCATTTGAAAAATTGATGAAGCATAAGGTAAGTGCATTGCCTGTTCTCAATGATTCAAAAGATATGATTGGAATAGTTACTGCTACAGATTTAGGTTATAATTTAGTATTAGATAAATATAAATTAGGAACTAAGGTTTCAAGTGTAATGGTTGAAGATGTAGCTTCAGTTGGTCCTGATGAGTTTTTATATGATGCAATTCGTGCAATGGAAGATAATGCTCCTGATGGAAGTATTATAAATCAACTTCCTGTTATAGAGAATAATAAACTTATTGGAATTATATCTGATGGCGATATTATAAAAGCACTTAAATAATTTTAATTTGATTAAATAAATTTTTTATTAAGAATTATATAGAAATTTTATTAGTTTGAGATTTTATTTATTTAATTTATTTAACTTTAGTAGCTGATTTAATGTTTTAATTATTTTAGTTTATATGGGAAAAATCCATATAAATTAATAAATATAATCAAATTTTAGATTTTTAAAAATATTATTTTTTGAATTAATATTAAAATTTTTTTGGGAATATTAAAATGGATTTTGAGAAATTTTTAATGCCATTTGGTATGATTGCTACAATTTTTTATTTTTTTCATGTATTTTTGGGTCAGATTATTTGGGAAGGATATAACCCAATAACTACTGATATTAGTACCTTAACTGCAGTAGGAAGTCCAAATGTTGAATTACTCTCTATTTTTACTTTTTTCTATGGTTTATTTTTAATATTTTTTTCAATTGGAATGGTTGTAAAATTTTTTAGGGGAAATAATAATTTAATCAAAATAGGATGTTCATTATTACTTATAATGTCTGTAATTTCATTTATTGGATTTGCTTTCTTCCCTCTATCTGTAGATAAAACTGCCATCAATTTTCAAAATATGATGCATATAATTATAACCGGGATTGTAGTTGTATTAACAATTTCATATCAATTTTTTATAGCATTTGGATTTTTAAAAGATAAATTTAAGGCATTAGGATTAATATCCTTAATTTTAGCTATTTTAACAGTTTTATTTGGATTTTTAACTCCTTTATCTTTAAGCTTTGGTTTAAATATTATTGGTTTAACTGAAAGACTTGTTATATTTACTATATTGATCTATATATTCTTTTTATCAATGGTTTATACTTTTGATTTAGACCTATTTTTGGATAAAAATTAATATTTAGTATTTTTTTGGAAAGATTATTTGAAAAGAGGTTAATGTTTATTATTCATATTACTATTTTTAGATAAATATTGATGTAAAATATTAATATAAAATATTTGTTTTAAAATATTTGTTTTTGAAAAATTTTCTTATTTTATCAAATTATAAAATCTTTAATTTTCTTATTTTTTTATTTTAGTAGTTTTTTATTCTTTTGTTTTTTAAAGTCAAAAAATCTATGATTTTTTTATTTATTAAAAACATTTATATAATATTAAAAACAATATTGTTATTGGCTAGACTGGAGGGTTAGGGGTCCTCTGTAAGCACACACCCCCTTAGGTGCAGTTGAAGTTCAGAAGGCGGCATTTGGATTTAATAACAGCCTTGAAAATTGATATAGAAACCTCGTCCTACAGGATTAATGGTCATAAAATCTTAACTGGAGGGTTAAGGTTAATTATGTTTATTTTGGAAACGTGTCAGGCCTGGAAAGGAGCAGCTCTACCATTAACACTTGATGCTTGTAGAGTAGCGGGGCGGAGTTGATTTTCGAGAGTACTGTTGTTATTGAAATTTGTCCACTTCTGGACATGCCATTTTATGATTATAATTTCTTTAATTAGAATCGATTAATACTATAGTGTATTTTTCTATTTATCTAATATTTTAATGATTATTTTAGAATATATTTTTCATGATTTTCTTGTTTATTTATCAAGTTTTTCATGATTTTTTATAAATTTAGAGAATAAAATAGAAAAGGTTTATAAGTAGAATAATACAAATATTGGAATGCTATTTTAATTATTATAACTAATTAATTATAAAGGTCAATTAGTTAAAATATTAGTGATTTATATTATTATTAAATAAATTAGACAATTATTAAAATTAATTTAATAAAATTAATATAAAATTTTCTTTTAAAATCAGTATGTCGGGATGGCCCAGCCTGGTACGGCGTTGGACTGCTAATCCAATGATCCCTTGGATCTCGGGGGTTCAAATCCCCCTCCCGGCGTTTTCACATTTATTATTTCCTTAATTTAATAAGGTTTAATTATTTTTTCTTTTTTCCTATTTTTGTTTTGATTTTTCAGAGGTTCACATTTTATCCAATGGTTCTTCATGGTCATAATCTGCATCATATGGACATGCATGAGCTATAACTAATTGGATAATATTTATTTTATCTGTTAATTTATTTTGAACTTGATGTGAAATTTTATGAGCTTCTTTTAGTGATAAATCAGGATCAACTTCAACATGTAAAGCCAATGTTGCATATGATCCAAAATAATTAACCCTAATACTGTGAACTCCATAAACTCCTTCAACAGAATTAGCTATTCTTTTTATTTCACAAATAAGCTCTTTTGAAGGTAATTTTCCCATTATATTATTTATGTTGTCCTTTCCAACATCATATGCTGCTTTTAACACAAACAAACCTATTAAAAATCCTACTAATGGGTCTAAAAAGGTATATCCAAATTGTGAAAGAATTACACTGATTAATATTGCTATACATGAAAGTATATCCATTTGTTGATGTTTCCCATCAGCTACAATTGCTGGGCTGTTTATTTTCTTTCCAAGATTTATAATATATCTACTCATTATTATATTGATTATTATTCCAAAAAATGCCATTATACCAGCTAAATAGCTAGGAATTCCAATTTCTCCTCCAAAAAATAGTCTTTCTATAGCAACAGTTAGTATTTCATAAGCTATGAATGCTAAAAAGATAACTATAACAAGGCCTGCTATAGCTTCTGCTCTACCATGGCCTAAAGGATGTTCTTTATCTGGTGGTTTTTGACCTATTTTAAATCCAATATAAGCTATAACAGAAGTAGCTATATCTGATAATGTATGAGCTCCTTCAGCTACAAGAGCGAAACTTCCAGAAAATATCCCTACAGTAATATTAAAAATAGTTAAAAATACATTTCCAGCTATTCCAATACGCGCTGCTTTTTTTCCTTTTTTATCTCTTTCAGAGTAGTCTATATAAACATCTCCTTTATATTGATATTTTTTAATAATTATTCATTTTCTGTTTGTATAATTTGTTCTATTTTTGTTTGTATATTTATTCTATTTTTTTGTATAATGTATTCAATTTTTGTTTGTATAATTTGTTCTATTTCTGTTTTTATAATATTATTAATATAATAATATTATATTTGATAATACTGAAATTTTAATTAAATATTTATTTTTTCTAATCTATTCATAGCTTCTTCAATATTCTCATAAGAATTAGCATAAGACATTCTTATATTACAATCACAAGTTTGTCCAAATCCACTTCCAGGTACTGTAATAACTCCTGCTTTTACAGCTTTTTGAACATATTCAAATGAATTTTCTACTTGAGGAAAAGCATAAAATGCACCATCTAATCTTGTACATTTTAGTCCAAGTTCATCTAATCGTTTTGATATTAGGTCTCTTCTTCTTTTAAATTCACTTGTCATACTTTTAACATATCCTTGAGGACCTTTAAGTGCTTCATACCCAGCTACTTGTGAAATTGAACTTGCACATGCTGTGTTGTATTGATGTATTTTAAGAAGTTCTTCAATAATTTCATTTTGCCCAGCTAAATAAGCTATTCTAAGTCCAGTCATAGCATAAGTTTTGGAAAAACCATTAATAACAATTGCATTATCAGTAAATTCACAAGGGGAGTAATGTTTTTTATCATATATTATTTTTTCATATATTTCATCACTTATTATCATAAAATCATGATCAGTAGCTAAATCAGAAATAGATTTTATATCTTTTTTTTCCATAACTGCTCCTGTTGGATTAGATGGAGAATTCATAATAAATGCTTTTGTTTTAGAGGTTATTTTTTCTTCAACATCTTCAAATTTGATTTTATAATTATTACTAATTTTTGCTTCAACTGGGATTGGTTTAGCATCAGATAAATCCACACAAGCTTTGTATGATAAGAATCCAGGATCTGGAATTAGAACTTCATCTCCTCTTTCGAATAATCCTTGTGCACACATATATAATGCTTCACTAGCTCCAACTGTGACTATTATTGATTCAGTATCTATACTTAGATTATTATCACTTTTAAGTTTCTTAGATATTTCTTCCCTTAGTTCTAAAAATCCTTTATTAGATGTGTAATGGGTAAAACCTTCATCAAGAGCTTCATTAATAGCTATTTTAACATTTTCAGGAATATCAAAGTCAGGTTCTCCTATTCCAAGGTTTATAGCATTCTCATCACAAACCTCAAACATCTTCCTTATCTGGGATAACTCAATTGATTTTAGTCTTTCAGCTGGTTTAACCATATTTTCACACTTTTTATATCTTTATTATAATTATTGTATATGGAAACAATATTATTTAAACTATTTTATTAGAAACATCTTTTTCTTATTTAATTTCTATTTTATTACAAGAACCACAACCATAACATGGTTTTTCTTCGCACCAAGGAGTTAAATCAATATTAAACATTTTTTCTCTTTCTTTTTTTAGAAATTTATGATTTAATCCAATATCAATATTTTTCCAAGGTAAATTATCAATATTACTAGAATCATATCCATTACTAAATTTTTTCCACTCTTGCAGTGAAATTTTTGTTTGCAATGATTTTTCAAGGATCTCTCCAACTTCTTTTCCTTTACAGGATAAAACATACTGTATTAATCCCATTTTAGCACTATCAAATTTAACATCAATTCCTTTTAATTCTGATTTCATATACTTTATTTTTGATTTAATATCTTTTAGGTCATATCCTTCCCATTGCATTGGTGTTTGAGGTTTTGGAATCATAGGATTTATACTGAATTTAATAGAATTTTTTTTAGAATGTTTATCAGAATTTCTTTTAGGACTTTTATTAGAACTTCTACTATAACTTCTATTAGAGCTTCTATTAGAATTTTCATTATGTTTCAAAGAATTTATTTTTTTTATATATTCAGCTAAATTTTCTATATCTTCATATGTTTCATTTGGTAATCCTATTAAGAAATATAATTTTATGTTAAATCCAAGGTTCAAAGCATCTTTTATAACTTTAAAAATTTTGTTATCCTCAATATTTTTATTAATAGATTTTCTAAGTGAATATATAGATTCTGGAGCTATAGTAATTGTTTTTGCACCACTTTTCTTCAATTTTTGGAGTGTTTGTAGTTTGATGGATTCAATTCTCATTGAAGGAGTAGATATTTGAAATTTTCGAGCTAATAGTTCTTTAGTTAGCTCATCTATTTCAGAGTAATCAGAAACTGCTGCTCCAATCAATGAAATCTTATTTATCTCAGTATTTTTCCTTGCTTCTTCTGCAACACTCAATAACTTTTCAAGTGAAGTTTCTCGCATTGGTCTATATAGATATCCAGACATACAGAACCTACATCCTCGTGAGCAACCTCTTGAAACATTCAAGAGGATTGAATTTCCAAATACTGGTAAAAATTCTTCATCTTCTTTTTTTTCACATTTCACTATTATTGGATTGGTGATATGGAAAGCATTATCCATATTTTCTACAATTACTTTTTCAACTTTATTATCAACAGCAGGGATATAAACTCCTTTAATAGATGTAAAGGATTCAACTTCTTTTTGAGGATATTTTAATTCTTTATATAAATCTAAAAAATTGTTTAAAACTTCTTCGGCTTCACCGATAATAAAAACATCAATAAAATCAGAAATAGGCATAGGATTTCCTGTTGCACATGGTCCTCCAGCTATTATAAGAGGATATTTATTATTATAATTATTATTATTTCTTTCTTCCCTTTTAATAGGTATTTCTGCTTTTTTCAGGATTTCTAGCATATTAAAATAATCTTGTTCATATTGAAGAGAAAAACTAATAATATCAAAATCTTTAAGGGGGCTGTTTGATTCGATACTTCTAATGTTTGGATAAACAACTCTCTCACACCAACTATCCTTTCTTTCATTAATCATTTCATAGATAATTTGATAACCTAATGAAGACATAGCTGTTTTATATAAATTAGGATAAACTGATGCAGCTCTAATATCTACCTGTAATGGCTTTTTTATAATAACATTTTCTTCATAAATCATGTTTTTAGCTAAAAGTTTATTTATATCATCTTTAATTTATTTATATCATCTTTAATTTTTAATCATTAATTTTCAATTATTTATTTTTAATTATTTATAATTTATATTACATTTTTATGATTTAATAATTTTTACTATATTTAAATAATTTGATTTTTTCTAAAATAATTTCATTACTTGAAATTATATGATTTTTTGTTTGGACATTTATTTTTTATTAATTAATACTATATATAGTATTAATTTGGATAATAAAAGAATATAACTTTATATGCTAAAAAACAAGGTCAAATAAACATTATTTTTTCTTTTCTTAAATCAATTGAATAACTATATAATTAGTTATATATCTATGAAATCAATTTTCATTAATGGAAATTTCTTTGATTTTTATTAGAATAATTCATTTTACATCCTTAAATTTAAATTAAAGTCAATTTTATTCATATTTGTAATGATTTGGTTAATTTTCAGTTAAAAACTAATCATTGTTTTTTAGGAAATTTTTTTTATTTTAAAATCATATCAATACTTTATAACTATTTTCACTAGATTCCCTTTTTTCATAGCAATTATTAGAAAAATAGCTTAATTTAATCCTTATTTTTATTTTAGAAAGCTTTATAAGGGATAAAGATAAATTATCCTTATCCATTATACAAAATTGTTCATTTGAAAAGTGAGGATAAAAATGACTATGAGTATAATGAGTTAATCTGAGGTGGAAAAATTTCGATAAAGAAAAATACATTGCTTTTTGCAATGTTATGTCTATTTTTTATATCTATAGGCACAGCATTTGCAAGTGATGTAAATGATAATAATAATATTAGTTTTAAAAATGAAAATAATGGAAATACACAAAATAGTGAATTATCTGTTATATCAGATAATATAAATGGAACTTCAGATTCAAATAATGTAAATATATTGAGTCAATCAGAAGTTTCAGATAATGAATCAAATGTGAATAACAATGCAGAATCAGAGTCAATAAATGAATCTAATTCAGATATTAACTCTTCATCTGAACTTAAAACATTAGCCCAAGTAATAGATCAGACTACAAATCAAACTACAAATAACACTACAAATAGTACTATTAATAGTACTGTAAATACTAATACAAATAGTAGTGGAAATCAAACAATAAATGTTACAAATAATACTACTTCAAAAAATGTCGGTTCTACCAATTCTTCTAATTCTAAAAATTCAAATTCTAATCAAAATTTAGCTGCTGCTGGAGATTCAAAGCCAAGTAAACTTACTCAAAACCAAATTACTGCAGCTTCTTATTCAGTATATAAATATATCAGAGCTAATAAGAAATTGCCAAATTATGTCACTATTGCAGGTTATAAATTTTCAATGCCTGAATTCATGTATCTTCTCAGTAAAACTACTGTTAACAAATATAAGAAAATTACTTCTAGTGTTGCAATTAAATATGGGATTAAAAATCCTTCAAAACCTTCTGGGTCTACAATAAAAGCTAAAATGTCTAAAAAACAATATGCCGTTCTTGCTAACAATATAGCGAATTATATTATTAAAAATAATAAAGTTCCAAATTATGCTTCTTCATCATGGGGAAAAATACAGTATCAAACAGCTATTTATGGTCTTACAAAGGTTTTAGCATGGAGTTATGTTCATAATAATAAAATTCCTACTTCTTTATCATTAACAGTTAGTAAATCTCAAGCATTGAATAAATATATTCCTAAATATTCAACTAGTTCTTCAAGTAGTGAATCTAGTAAAACTAAAGTGCCTTCTAGTGTTTTAAACAGTAAATACAATGGAGAATCATTGACTAAATATTTGAGTTCAAGTAAAAACTGTCAATCTACATCTTCAACAATAAAATCATTATCTAATTCCCTAATAAAGAACTGTAAAACAGAGCTTGAAAAAGCAACAGCTATCTTTAATTGGGTAAGAGATAAAGTATCTTATAGTTTTTATTATAATACCAAAAAGGGTGCTGTAAAAACTCTTAGTTCTAGAAGTGGAAACTGTGTTGATAAAACTCATTTATTAATTGCTTTAATGAGATCTGCTGGAATTGCAGCTAAATATGTTCATGGTAAAGCTAAATTTAGTAGTGGAAGTGTATATGGACATGTTTGGGCACAAGTACTTGTTGGTGATACTTGGGTTGTTGCAGATACCACCAGCTCAAGAAATAGTTTTGGTGTTGTAAATAATTGGAATCCCAAAACTGCTACAATCTATGGTTCATATTCTACATTGAGTTTTTAAATTTAAGAATATTAGATTTTATTTGTTAAATGAGGGTTAAATCCCTTTATTTATTTTTTTACTTTTATTATATTTTTTATTTATATTTTTAGTTTTTATTTTTAATTTTTAGTTATCTTTTAATTATTTTAATTATTATTACTATTTCCCTTTTTTATATTATTACAGAATTTTTAAGATTTATTTTTTAAAAATATTATTCTTTAAAAATTTACTTAACTGTTTTTACTAGAAATCTTTAGCTATTAACTCTTAGCTATTAACATTTTCAATTATTTTAACAATTAAATATATATGTATAAAAGTTGAATTAATTGTTATAAAAATTAACTTTAGAACTGAATGTAATTACTTAATGTTTTAATATTAAAACATTATAATTAAGGATTATTAAAATGAGTATCAAAAAACGATATAAAAAATTGGCTGTTGGAGGAACATTTGATAGGTTCCATAATGGTCATAGAAAATTACTTGAAGAAGCTTTTAATCAAGGAGAAATGATTGTTATTGGGGTTACTTCTGATTCATTCGGAGGTAAAAAAGGAGATATTGATTCTTGTAATAAAAGAATGGAAAATTTAAATCATTTTTTAGCTACAAAACATGATAATTTTCAGATATCTAGACTTGATGATCCTTTTGGTTCAACTATTTTTGAGGAAAATTTTGATGCAATTGTTGTAAGTGAAGAAACTGAACCAACAGCTCATGAAATTAATAAAATTCGAAAAGAAAAAGGAATGGATCCTATTGATGTAATAGTGATTAGTTTTGTCAATGCAGATGATGGAATTCCTATTTCTTCTACAAGAATAAGAAAAGGAGAGATAGATACTAAAGGTCATTTGTTAAAATGATTTTTAATGTCTTATTTTTTCTTGTTTAATTGTTTATAATATTCTATTTTGTAATATTCTGTTTTATAATATTATCCTGTTTCATAGTATTGTTTTATGATAATATTAATGTTTTATAGCATTTTGTTTTATAATATTATCCGGTTTTGGTTCTTTTTATATTATAGCTTAACGTTATTTTTAGATTTTGTAAAGAATACTATCTCTTACTTTTTCTATTAAGTTTAATAAACTACTGTTTATACTATCAGAAATTTTGAATATGTAGTTTCCAGCTAATATAACTATTATTAAGATAGTTCCTATTAGAAGAATCATTTCTGCACTAATTTGCCCGTTTTTATCATTAAAAATTTTCATATTTCTATTTTCTATTAAATTCATTGTTTCTATTAATTTTTTATTTTTTATTAAATTAAGTAGAGTTCATAGCATTTCTAACATCATTAACATCATTACTAGCATTTAAACTGGTTTGATTATTTGCAAAATAGCTTCTGTATATTAATAAGGCAGCTATAGCTATTACAATAACCCCACCAAATAATAATATATATTCTGCTGCACCTTGACCACTATTCTCAGTTTTTATATTTATAATATCAGTTTTTACATTTTTTATTTTTTCTTTCATGTTCATAATACAAACTCTCCATGTTTTATTACAAATTCTATTACAAATTATTGTTGTGTTTTGTACTATTTAATATTATCTATTTTAAAAAATGTATTATTAATTTCATTACTATTTCATATTTTTTATTAACATTCCTTTTATCAAAACATTATATTTATTAATAAAGGTTACTATAAATATTATATTATAAATTAAGATAGTAATATTATAAATTAGGATATTATCAATAGAATATATAAAAAATTGAATAAAATAAATTGATGTAGGTAATATTTGGGGATGAAATTCTTTAAAATTGATGGAATATTCAATAAGTTCCATATTTATATTTGGTTAGTATAATTATTGTTTATATCTTTAAAAATTAAGTTATTATAAGGTGGTTTAGTGGCAAGTTTAGCTAAAATTTTTGGAGGAGTACTATTACTAGTATCAGGAATAACTATTATCTATGAAAGCAGTCTTCGTCATCTTGTAGAAATAGTAACTATATTAGGATTCATACTAGTTATTATAGGGTTTTATTTACTCATTCTATCTTTTTTTGAAAGAAATAAATCTCCAAAACTTCAAGATTTTAAAAAGAATTCAGATAATAATTCTAAAATGAAAAAATTAGATAATAATCTTGAAAGTAAAAATAATAGGCTAAACAAGGATAATGGTGGCCGAAATACTAATAGTAATAAGAATAATATGGCTGCTAATTTAGGAAAGAATTTAAATAATTCTAAATTAGGTTCTTTAGACACTAAAAAGATTTCAGACAAAGTCAGAGATGTTTCAAAAAATAAAGATCCAAAATCAGTACTAAAACCAATATTGCCAAAATCAAATGAAGATGTTAAAATGTTTAGATTTACTCCTAATTATGAAAAACCTATGAAAGTGAATAGGAGACCTCAAAAAAGGAATAAATCAAGTTTAAATGGTATTGATAATATTAATAACAAAAATAATGAAATTAATGCTAAGCTTAATAAGAATCTTAATAATAAGAATAATAATCTTGGCTCTAATAATAATTCTAATAATAACATTCCTAATTTAAATGATCTTCCTGGAGAAAAATCTGAAATAATTGTAAGAGCTTTAGCTTCAGATGATTTTATTAAACCAATTCACACTGAATCAAAATCTATTCTTGAGCCTAATGTTTCAGATTCTAATGAATTAGATTTAAATAATTCAAATAATATATATAATTCAAATAATTCAAATAATCTTAATAAGAACAATCAAGATAATAATTATAACTCTTTTCTTGATAATGATTCTGAAGAAATCACAATTGATGATCTTGAGAATGACTTTGTTAATATAAATAATAATACAAGTCCTCAAAGATTAGATTCTTTAGATAATAAAGAACTTTCTAAATTCTTAAGTAGTTATGTTGTTTGTTCAAAAGGTAAAATGACTTCTAAAGAAGCATTTGACGAATTAGCTAAAAGTGCAAAATCCGAAATATATTTAGAAATGCCTTCTATTAAAGAAATGACTAATGATTTCTTGTCAAAAATTTCTTCATTAGATGTTAAAATAATAATTCAAGAGTTTAATATTAAAGACATGTCTTATGTTCTATTAATTACATCTCTTCTTGAACAAGGGGTTAAAATAAGGACATTACCTTTAATCAATACTATTAATCTTATAGCTGATGATTCACATGCTTTAATAATCTCTGAAAATGATTCTTTAAATGATTTAGATATTGGTGCTGTATATAATGATTCAAAATCTATATCAAACGTTAAATCAATGTTTAAAATGTCTTGGGATTTAGCTAATGATTTAGATATTAATAATATTACTAAAGAATTCAGTTAATCAACATTATTGATCAAATATTTCTTGCTGTAATATTTATAATCATATTTCATACATATATTTTTATTTCAGTTTTATTAATTATTATTAATTATTATTTATTATTATTTATTATTTTTAGCTGTATAATATTAATCTGTCTTATTATATCATTATTATAATTATTATTCATATATTTAATCATTTAGGGCATATTATAGTATTATATCATCATAAATTATCATAAATTATCATAAAATTCATATAAATTTCATTATATTATTAAATAAATTAAAAAATCTTATTAAAGAAGTTTTATTAAAAATAATTAAAGAAGCTTTATTAAAAATAATTTATTAATTAAGATATTTTAGAAAGCTTTATAAAAATAATTATTAAAAATTAAATGGTGTTAATATGGAAATAACTTGGTTAGGACATTCTGCATTTGAGATAATTTCAGATAAAGGGCTTAAAATATTGATAGATCCTTTTATAAGTAATAATCCTGCATGTAACATTCCTGTTGAAGAAATAGAAGCAGATGTAATTTTGATAACTCATGGACATAGTGATCATTTTGGAGATGCTATGGAAATAGCTAATAGAACTGGGGCAAAGCTAGTTGGAAATCATGAAACTTCTTTATTTTTGTCGCAACAAGGTTTAGAAGCCGTAGGGATGAATACTGGAGGATCAATCCAGATTCATGGTATAAAAGTTACTATGTTAGATGCAAAACATTCTTCAACTATAGACTTTGTAGAAGAGATTATTCCTGGAGGAAGTGCTGCTAGCTTCCTTATAACATTAGAAAAAGGAACAAAAATTTTTCATGCAGGGGATACTGGTCTATTTGGGGATATGGAAAAGATTATTGGAGATATTTACAAACCTGATATAGTCATGTTACCTATTGGAGATAAATTCACAATGGGGCCTTTTGAAGCAGCTATTGCTACAAGATGGATCTCTCCTAAAGCAGTTATTCCAATGCATTATAATACTTTCCCAGTCATTGAACAAAACCCAACTATATTTGCTAACTTTGTAATGCAAATGGATCCTAACATAAATACTATTATTTTAAATCCTGGAGAAACTTTTAATCCAGATATTTAAATTTAAAATGAATTTTAATTATAGTATTATTAACTATCAATGGCCTTAAAAAAGTTAGTAATATTGGTAATTTAGTGGTTTAATATCAATTATATTTAAATACTATTTTGATAAAAGTTATAATATAATAAATAATTATATTTTCTAAATTTATTATTTAAATTCATAGTAAATTATTATTAAAAATTAATTCATCATTTATTCTGAGTGATAAAATGGGTTTATTTGATTTTATAAAAAATTTATTCAAAAGAAATAAAAAAGTTAGTATTGGGCTTTATGGTCATCCAAATTCTGGTAAAACAACATTGGCAAACCAAATAGCTAAGGATTGGATGGGGAAAGAGATTGGTTCAACTTCTAATGTCCCTCATGAAACTAGAACTGTTTTAAAACAGGAAAAAGTTATTATTAAAGATGGGGATAATGAATTAGATTTTGATATCATTGATACTCCAGGAATAGCTACTAAAATTGATTATCAAAACTTTTTAGAGTTTGGTTTAGAAGAAGGTGAAGCTAAAAACAGGGCAAAAGAAGCTACTAAGGGCATTATTGAAGCAATTAAATGGTTAGATGATGTTACTGGTGTTCTTCTAGTTGTAGATGCTACAACAGATCCTTTAACACAAACAAATATTACTATTATTGGTAATCTTGAAGCGAGGAATATTCCTTTCATTGTTGTAGCTAATAAAATAGATATTGAAGGCGCTAATCCGGATAGAATAGTTTCAGTTTTCCCACAACATACTGTGGTTCCTATTTCTGCTTTAAACGGTGATCAGACAGAAGAACTCTATAAAGCAATGTTTAAGAAATTTAATTAGAGGAGGGTTAAACATGGAAGGACTAAAAATGGATTTCATATCCTCTGAAGCTCTTGAAAATGCATCAAGCATGGAAAAAATTTATATGATTATTGAAAAAGTTAAAAATGGTTCTGTAGTTGTTATGGAAGGGGGTCTTACTCCTTCAGAAAGAGCAGAACTCATTGAAACAACTATGAGAGAAATTGATATTGAAAATTTTGTAGGAATAGATGTTCATACATTAGAAAAAGATTCAGCTTCTTTCTTTGGACTTTCAAAGAAAAAAACAGTTGTTATTACAATTATTGGCCCAGCTAATGTCATGAAAACTGTTAAAAAACAATCTAATCTTTTATCTTTGGTTGCTGATGTTAGTAACAGTTAATTAATTAAGATTAATAATGAGGTTAATTATTTAAAAAGCTAATAGTTAGAATTATTTAATTAGGTAGATTGATTGAAGTGATTTAGTTGAATGTATGTAGTAAATGTGGAACAGAGCTTCATGGTGACGATTTATTAGATGGTTGTCCAAAGTGTGGTAGTAAACTTTTTAAGTTTGTCAACACTAAAGCTATTGAGGAAAAAAAACGTAGGGAAAAAGAAGAAAAAGAAAATCCTCCTGAAGAAAAGCTTACTATTGATGAAGACTCTGTTGAAAGTATTAAAGTAGAAGATAAAGGGGTTTATGAAGTTAACCTTCCTCATATATTAGAAGGAGAAAGTGATGTTTATTCTGATAAGGAAGGTAATTATGCTATTGATATTAATGCTCTTTTAAAAAAGAGTAGAAAAGAAAATGAAGAATAATAACTTATAAACTTTTATTTATTATTTATTGTTAAAATTATCTATTTTTTATATTTTTAACTTTTTTATTTTATTTAGCTTTTTAATTTTTTAAATTTTTTACTTATTAACTTATTTTTTTAACTTATTTAGCTTTTGATTTTTTACTTATTAACTTATTTTTAATTTATTATTTTGAATCATAAATTTGTTTCATATTTATTTTTTCCTATTATTTTTATCAAAAAGGCTATTCCCATGGGAATCCATAGCTACTATTAGAGGTCCAAAGTTTTTAACATTTAATTCCCATATAGCTTCCGGCATTCCTAAATCAAGCCAATGAACATCTGTTATTTCATCTATTGAATCAACATATAATGCTGCACATCCTCCGACAGCTACAAGATAAATTGCACCTTCATCTTGTAATGATTTAGCTACATTTTCATCCATTCCACCTTTTCCAATTATGATTTTTGCTCCCATTCCAATTACATCTTTTTCATAGGGATTCATTCTCATACTTGTTGTAGGGCCAATAGCTACTATCTTAAAACCTGAAGTTTTGTCCCCTTCTATAATAGGTCCTGCATGGAATATAGCTGTTCCTTCAAGATCACAAGGTGTTTTTTCTTTTCCTCTTTCGATTATTCTTTTATGGGCTTGATCTCGGGCTGTTAAAATTTTCCCACTAATATTAACAACATCTCCAGCTTTTAAATCTTTTATATCTTCAAACATTACTGGAGTATTTAATTCTTTCATAAACTCACCTAATGATAACTAAATCCTATTTACTTTTCAGTAAATTACATTATATATCTTTATTCAAATATATTTATTATTCATATTATACTATTAAATTATATTTATTTACTAAATTATATTTATTTATTTATTATTTTTATTTACTTATTATCCAAATATATTTATTATTATTCATATTTATTATATTTAGATACATTCATTGTTCATAATTTTTGCTTTTTTCTTTATTTATTATTTTATTTATATTTATTAATTTATTATTCAATTATCTTATAATTTTATTGTAATTGTTACATATATTGCTTATATTATTTCTATTTTTTTGAAAATATTTAAAAAGTATTTTATATGATTAAAACTCCATAATAATATAATAATTTAAAAATATGATTTAGATAGAATTTAGATATATATTTAAAAATTTATGAAATAAATAATTAAAATAATAAGTGAAATTAAAATAATAAGTTGTTTATAAATAATTTATAAATAATATAGCTTATAAATAGTATATCTACTAAGATAATTATCTATAAATGATTATATATAATAAGATAGTATATCTACTAAAATGATATGTCTACTAAGATAATATATCTAAAAAGATATAATAAACATATTAACAAATCTATATTTCTAAAATATATTCTAACAATATCTACTAAAATAATAGTATTTAACAAGTCATAAATGTCTTTATTTAGAGGTTTAATTCAATGTCAAGTATGAGTAATGTAGCAGGGTTGTCTAAGTATATCAGAACATTCCCAAGTACAAAAATATTAATCTTTTCAATGATATTCATTAGCTTTATAGCTGGTGTGTTATTATTTTTCATAGATCCTGCAAAAAATCTTGGTATTCTAGAAAAAATAATTTATGGTGGAGCATTTGGGTTTGGAGCATTTGGTATTAGTTCAATTTTAGGTGGAGCTCTTAGTCAGCTATTAATTACTTCTATGAAAGGAATTAATCTCAAAACAAAGCATTCTATGCTTTTGGCACTTATGTCTATGGTTTTAGTAGTTATTGTAGCTATTATCGGAGCAATAATTTCTGCAATATTCCATATTGGCTTATTAACTAATTCTGTAGTCTTTGGTTGTGTCCTTGTATTTGCTCTTTTGATTTTTGTTTTTTGGAGTACTTCAAGTATAGGTCTTGTTAGATCTGCTTTTGTTGCATCTTTGCAACCATTATTAATCTTAGCAATGCTTATTGTTGTACTTTTCCTTGGAAGTGCAGATGAAGTATTCGCATTTGGATGGGCTTCATTGTTTATAAAAGTTATCGTGGCTAATATAATCTTTTTATTAGCTATTTACTCTTTTGTAGCAGTAATTGAATCTCCAATGAGAAAAAATTTAGGAATTGGTCTTTTAGATCTTGTTAGCTTATTTATTTCTCATGTTGGGGAAGGTAGTGGTTCTTTAGAGAAAATATTTGAGGATATTGGAGAACCTATTGATACTTTAGTTGGAGTAATTAGTTTTAAAAAGAAAGATGAAGATGAATTAAAATCTCTATTTATTAGTCCTTGTGTTCATCCTGGTCCAATTGGAAGTATCGGAGGTTCTAACATGCCTACAATTCTTGCAAATAAGTTTGATAACTTTACTATGGTAGCTCATGGCCCATCTACTCATGATTTCAATCCAGTTTCTCAAAAAGAGATTAATAAAGTAGAAGATGCTGTTAGAAATGCATTAAATAATATTGCTTATGAAGATAAAGCTAGTAAATTTGTAAGATATTCCGAGGGGAATGCAAAAGTTGCAGTTCAATTTTTCAATGATAATCTTGTTATGCTTAGTACATTTGCACCATATGGAAGCGATGATATTGAATTTAGTGTGGGATTATCTATGATGAGTCAAAGTCAAAAACAATGTAATATTGATAATAGTATTATTGTTGATTGCCACAATTCATTTAATGAAGATAAAGGTAGAGTCCTTCCTGGAAATCCTGAAGTTTTTCAATTATTAGATACAATTGATAAAATAAAATGTGAATCCCAAGAAGATGGTCTTAAAGTAGGCTGTGCTGGGAATTCAATGGAAGAACTTGATAAGAATAATGGTATTGGTGAAAGTGGTCTTAAAATAATGGTAATTGAAGCTCAAAATCAAAGAACTGCTTATGTTCTCTTAGATTCTAATAATATGGAAATAGGATTTAGGGAAGAAATCATTGGTGAGGTCAAAAATGATAAAAAATTAGCTATCGATGAAGTAGAAATAATGACTACTGATACACACTTTGTTAATACTTTATCTAATGGATATAATCCTGTTGGAGTAAGTGAAAGGCCTAAAATAATTGATTATATAAAATTAACTCTTAAACTAGCTATTGAAGATTTAGAATCTGTTGAAGTTGGAGCTTCTGTTGAAAGAATTAAAGGTCTCAATACATTTGGTCCAAATAATTCAGTAGAGTTAGTATCAACTATTAGCTCCATTGTAGCTGTTAGTAAGATCATGGCTCCAATAATATTCATTTTAGCTATTTTCTTTGTTTTCATTTGGATATTCTATTTACCTGGAATTTAGTCATATACTTGGAGTTTAGATATATTCTATGAAACATTTCTTTATTTTTAATTAAATAATGTTCAGATATAGTTTATAATAATTAATATAATTTGAATAATTTACATTAATTAATTATAATTAATTTTAATAATTTTTAATAATTTTTAATTCATTTTAATTAAGTTCAATTTAGTTTAAAATATTTTAATAAATTTTAATAATTTTTAATTAAATTTAATTTATATTATTAAAAAATAAGATTAATAAAGATATATGAAAAAGAAATAATGAATTAAAGAATAAAAAAATTATAAATAATAAAAATAAAGAAAAAGAATAAAAATAAAGATAAAAATAAAAATTGAGATAAAAATAAAGAAAAATAAATATAAAAAGAATAATTTTTTAGATTTAATACATTACAGGTGCATAATTTATTAAAAGAGTCCAAACTACAAACCATGCAAATATAAATGGAAGTATTCCATCCCATAACCATTTTGTGAATCCTTCTTGTTTGCCAAAGAGACTATCACATAGACGACCTATAGCATAAAGTATGATTACTCCAAATACTCCAGCTAAAAGTTCATTATTACCAATTCCTGGAAGCATTCCTAAACTCATTAAAGAAGTTATGTAACCAGTAATTATAGCAGCTACAATATGTACTGAAGTGATTTTAACACTATTATCAATTTCCATCAAATTTCCTCCAATAAATAGAAAAATATAAATTAATTAGAATTTTAATATAATATTAAGTACAATAGGTATATAATAAATACTATTTTATTAAATTATTAAATTTTTAAGTTTATAAATTTATTAAATATTATTTATTAAAAAATATTATTATTAGATTATAATTATTAGATTATAATATTATTAGATAACACTATTAATAAATTATACTATTAATTTTGATAATCTTTAGTTTCAATGTCTATTATGAAACAAATCTTGTATTATATTTTATTAGTACTTAAAATTATTTAGATCTATAATAATAAATACTTTATTAAAATTTATTTTAGTAGATTTATATTAAATATTAAAATATATTCTAATATATTTTTAATATATTACAAAGATAGTTAAGATATAATTTATTTAAAATTTTTATTTAATATAAATTTATAATATATATTATAATATATTTTAAGATATTTTATAGATATAATTTATTTAAAACTTCTATTTAATATGAGTTATAAGATATTTTAAGATATTATAATATATTTTAAGATATTTTATAGATATAATTTATTTAAAACTTCTATTTAATATGATTTATAAGATATTTTAAGATATTATAATATATTTTAAAATATTTTAAAGTTTTATGAAATATTAATAAGTTGAAAATTAATGAATTTAAAAAAATTTGTTAAAATACTATTTAAAAGTTATTAAAGGTTTTATCAATGAAAACAATGTCAAATGTGGATATAAATGCTATATGTTATGAATTAAATAGTCTTCTTGAAGGTGCGAGAGTAGATAAATCATTTCAACCGACTAATGACACAGTTATCATGAGGTTTCATGTAAAAGGAACTGGAAGAATTGATGTTATTTTCCAAGCAGGTGTGAGAATTCATACTACTCAATATCCTCTTGATAATCCTAAAATGCCTCCATCATTTCCAATGGTTCTTAGAAAACATTTAAAAGGAGCTAATGTTGTTTCTATTAAACAACATCACTTTGATCGTGTTGTTGAAATAAAGATGAAAAAAGAAAAAACCTACACTCTTATAATTGAATTATTTTCAAAAGGAAATATAATTCTTCTTGATGATGAAAATAATATTATCATTCCTCTTAAGAGAAAACAATGGAGTGATAGAGATATAAGTTCTAAAAAAGAGTATAAATTTCCTCCTAAAAGAGGAATAAATCCATTAGATCTAAATAAATCTGATATAACTGAATTATTTGAAAATTCTGATTCTGATTTAATAAGAACTTTAGCTAGGAGTGGTCTTGGAGGAATATATTCTGAAGAAATTATTTTAAGATCTGGAATCGATAAAAAAAAGCTTGCAACTGATCTTTCTGATGAAGAAATATCTAAGGTATATGAAATAATCATGGAAATATTTGCACCTTTAAAAGACCATAATTATGCTCCTAATATTGTTTATAGTAAAAGTAATGGGTCTGATTCTTCTAATATTTCTAATATTTCTAATGAGTCTGATAAATCTAATACTTCTGATACTGCTAATGCTTTTAATATTTCTAATACTTCTGATGACTCTAATATTTCTAATACTTCTGATGACTCTAATATTTCTAATGGTTCTAACCTTTTTGATATTGAAGAAGATGTTTTACCCTTAGAATTAGAACTTTATATGGATGAAAAAAAATATCAGAAAAAATATTTTGATACTTATAATGAAGCTGCAGATGAATTCTTTTCAAAAAGAATTAAGAATGAAATAAAAGGGGTTCAAAAAGGAATCTGGGATAAAAAAGTCGGAAAATATTCAAAAAGACTTAAAATCCAGGAAGAAACATTAGCTGGCTTTGAAGAAACCATAATAAAATCTAAAGAAAAAGGAGATCTTATTTATGCTAACTATTCTCAGATTGAAAATCTTTTAAAAGTTATTGAGAATGCTAGGTCTAAAGATTATTCTTGGAAAGAAATAGCTAAAACCCTTAAAGAAGCTAAAAAATCTGGAATGCCAGGGGCTCAAATTGTTGAATCAATGGACAAGTTAGGTAATCTTGTTTTAGACATTGATAATATAAAAATAGCTATTGACTCAAAGTTACCTATTCCTGAAAATGCCGAAGTTTTTTATGAAAAAGCTAAAAAAGCTAAGAGAAAAATTGATGGTGCTTTAATAGCAATTAACAACACAAAAAAACAACTAAAGAAGATGGAAGACAAAAGAGATATAGCTTTGGAAAATGTTATGGTTCCGCAAAAAAGAGTGAAAAAGGATCTTAAATGGTATGAAAAGTTAAGATGGTTCATATCTTCAGATAATTTTTTAGTCATTGGTGGTCGTGATGCTGGTACTAATGAAGCTGTGGTTAAAAAATATTTAGATAATAATGACATATATCTTCACTCTGATATACATGGGGCACCTTCAGTTGTGATTAAGACCGAAGGTAATGAAGTAACTGATAACACTCTTAAAGAATCAGCTATTTTTGCAGCTTCTTTTTCAAGTGCTTGGCCGAAAAATTACGGAACTCAAGATGTATATTGGGTCAATCCAGATCAAGTTTCTAAAACCCCTCAGTCTGGAGAATTTGTAGCTAAAGGGTCCTTTATTATTCGAGGAAATAGGAATCATATTCGTGGAGTAAATTTGAAAATAGCTATTGGAATTGTTGATTATGAAGGAAAAAGAATAATGGCAGGTCCTGTTGATGCTATAAAGGCTCATACTGATAATTATGTTATAATAAAACCAGGTTATATTAAAAAAGAAGCAATAGCTAAGAAAATTCTTCATAAAATAAATGAAGACGATTTAATCACTTTAGATGACGTAGTCAGAGTTTTACCATCTGGTAAGTGTGATATTGTAGATTCTTAAATCTATGATTTTTCATTATTCATTTTTATAATATAGATTTTTATTTTTTATTTTATTTTATTTTTTCATTTTTTCATTTTATTTTTTTGTTTTATTGTTATTTTTAGTATTTTTTTCATTTAGTTTTTATTTTTTCATTTTCCTTTTTCTGATTTTATTTAATAATTTGAATATTATTTTCCATTTTTTATAATTTATTTAGTAGTTTTACTAAATTATTTACAAGTTTATTAATACTAGTTATTACAAAATATTAATTAATTATAATTTAATTATAATAGTATAATATTTCATATTAATTTAGTCCGTATTTTACAGTTACAAGATAATGCTTTATTGACGTTTTATTATATCTATTGGTTATTTATGAATAGATAATTGAGGTGAAACAATTTCTAAGAAAAATGAAGATGATAATAATTATCATATTAAGAGTGGGTCTGGGTCAATTATTCTTGGATTATTAGTAGTATTTATTTTAATTATAGTAGGATTATCTTCTCTATATTTTGTTGCTCCGAGTACATTTGATCCGATTGTTAATCAGATATCTCCAACAAATGAATCTTCTAATAATAGTATTTCAAATAATACTACTGTTAAATCAGTTCCTAATAAAACATCTTCAAATCAGGGATACTCTGAAATTACTATTAATGGATTAAAATTTTATGTAAAAACAGAATATAGTAATTTTACAAATATTTCAAACATTTCAGATATTTTAAATATCTCAACTAATTCAAACAATTCAAATAATTCAACTAATTCAAACAATTTAAATAATTTAAATAATTCAAATATTTCTAATATTTCAGGCATTTCTACTATTCCAATTATTCTCAATAATAACATTATAAACAATCAAAGTTTGGTTAATGATACTAATGGCACTAATATTTCTAATGAAGTAAATAATATGTATAAACTTAATAATTCTGTAAATTTAGATTATAATAATTTTACTCGCTTTTTTGCAAATAATGGATCATTTAATGTAATTATAATTAATAATTCTAATATAGAAGAAGCTCTTGCCTTAGTTAATTCTGAATTATCACTTGACAATCTTAATAGCACTGAAATAGTGATTTCTGGAAGTAATTTAAGTGATAATATAACAATTCTCCATTATAATCAATACTTTGATGGGAATAATATTGGTGAAATGACTTTGGCTTATTTTGAGATTAATAATAAAGTAGTTATTATTGCTAATGCTGGAAACGACGTAGATATGAATGTTATTGAAAGTTTTTTCAAGTTAAATAAATTAAATAGCTAATTTTTTCTTTATTTTTATTATTAATCCTTTTATTTCATTATTTTTATATTTAAGTAATTTTTTCCATTTATATTATTATTTTTAGTATTTTTATTAAATTTTCTTTGTATGATTTTGAGCTATTTTTCATTATTAATCATTTTAATATTTTTTTCTATAATCTTCTAAATTATTAGATTTTTTTTTTAAAATTAAGATTATAATAAAAATATTTCATAGTATTAAAAGCTTTTTATAACAAATTTCTATAAACATTTATATACTAAAATAAAATTATATAATAGCACTTTTATATAATTGATATTTTTTTAAAGAATGAATTATATATGATTGATAATTTTTATAAATAATTTTTATAAAATCAATTAATATATAATTGATATATTTAAAAATAAAACTCATAAATTTTTTATAATGTAATTTGTAAATGAGTATAGAATATCCAATAGGAAAAATAATATAAATTATAACAATGGTGATATAATGGCAAATATTGCAGAAGCTGCAGAAAAGAAATTGAAATCAAGAATCCGAAAATTTAAAAAAGTTGCCAAAGATGAAACTGAAAAAGAAAAGTTTTTTGATCAGTTAGGGGCATCTGTAGAGATATTTTTACCTACAAAAAACCCAGAACAACAAGGAGATAGTATTATATTTTACACAACAGCTGAAGGTAAAATTATCGATGCTGAATATTCTTATAATGAGGGAGAAGAAGATTTTACTTCTTTACAAATTTCCGATAAAGACTTAAATGTTTTAACTGAAATTTTTACAGCAAATTTCAAACTTGAATAAATTAGTTATTGGATATTGATTTAGATATCTATTTTAACTTTTTTAATCTTTATTTATTTTATTTATCTTATTTTCTACTTATTTTTCATTATTTTTTGCTGTTTATTTATTTAATTATTTAGTTATGTAGTTGTTACTATTTAATTATTAATTATGTACTTATTTATCTATTTTACCTATTTTTAGTTTCTAATTTCTAATATTATTTTGTAATGTTTTGATATTTTTATTGTTATTTGATTATTTTGGTTTGATTTTATGATTATTTGTAAATTAATTAATTATTCATAAAAATAAAAAATAATATATAATACTTAAAACATAATAATAACAAATAAAGGATATGTTTAACATTAATATCTGTTGATATTTATGAGAAAATTTGAGAAATTGAGTTCATTAAATGGATATATCCCTCTTAAAAAAACCAATGCTGAACTAAATGATATTGGATTGTTGGTCGATGGTCCAAATATTCTTAGGAAAGAATTTGATTTAGATTTAAGGGTGATAAGAAGTTTAATAGCTGAACAGGGGGATTTAAGGATAGCTAAAGTCCTTTTTAATCAATATGCTTCTGACAAACTTATCGAAGCTGTTGTAAATCAAGGATTCTCCCCTCTTGTTGTAGCTGGGGATACTGATGTGCATATGGCAGTTGAAGCCATGGAACTAATTTATAATCCAAATATTGATACTATAGCTTTAATGACTAGGGATACAGATTTTTTACCTATTATAAATAAAGCTAAAGAAAATGGTAAAGAAACCATTGTTGTTGGTATTGATTCTGGATTTTCAATAGCTTTAAAGAATTCTTCTGATAGCTGTATCATTCTTTCTACTGAAGGTGATATTTTAGAATAAATAATATTTAAAATAATTTCATTATTTTTTATTATTATTTATTATAATATGCTATTTATTAATCTTATTGGTTTTTAGCTGTTCTTTTTTCAATTATTTATTGATATGCTGCTATTATTGCTATTGGTTAGTCTTAATTAGGTTTATGTATATTTATTTGGATTCTTTATGATTGTTTGTTAGGTTTGTTTGTTCTGGATTGTTTGTGATTGTTTGTTAGGTTTGTTTATTGTAGATTCTTTGTGATGGTTTGTTAGGTTTGTTTGTTCTGGTTTGTTTGTGATTATTTGTTCTAAATTATTTTTATGTTTGTTTTAAAATTGTTTACTGTGATATTATGCTTATTAAAAATTCATTAGATGAAATGGAAAAAAGAGAGATATCTCTTAAAGTTATTAAATCTATTATAGAAAAAAAGGGAAGAGATTGTTTATATGATTTAACTGGTTTATCTGGTGGATTTTTAGCTACACAAGAAGAATTAGATCTTTTGGAGACTTATATTGGTCCAGCTATTTTTGAAGAGAAACTTCAAGTTCTTGGTAAAAATCATCTTGGTGGGGAAAAGATATTTGCAGTTAACAGGACTAGTTCTGGGATATTAGCTACTATTCTTTCTATTGTTGAAAAAGATAGTTTTGTAGTTCACTTTTTACCTGAGTTTCCAGCACATCCATCTATTCCTAGAAGTTGTGCTCTTGTAGGTGCTAACTATTTAGAATTTGATGATATTGATAAATTCATATCAATTTTTCCAGATAATGTATCTTTAGTTATTATTACTGGTTCTACCATGGATCATAAAATTTTAGATGAAAAATCTTTTAAAACAGTGATTGATCTAGCTAATGAAAAAAATATCTCTGTTTTAGTGGATGATGCATCAGGTGCTAGACTAAGAACAGCTATTTTTTCTCAAAAAAAAGCTATAGAATTAGGGGCTGATTTAGTAGTTACAAGTACGGATAAATTAATGAATGGTCCACGTGGAGGATTGATGGCAGGGAAAAAAGATTTAATCAATCAAATCAAAACTAAAGCTCATCAATTTGGATTAGAAGCACAACCTCCATCTATCTTAGCAATGGTTAAAGGTCTTGAAAACTATAATGAAAATGATTTGAAGAAGTCCCTAAACAAAAAAGATGAATTGATGGAATTATTAGCTAATGACTTTAAAATGTTTGAAAAAACTCCTACGGGAGTAATGGTTTCTGAAGATAATCTTAAAAATGAAATAATCAATCATTTCAAAAAAGATAATACTCATGATTATGGAAAAATATTGGATAAATTTTCAAATAAAGATCTTTGTTTTATTTGGGCTATGTTACTTTTGAAAGAAGAAGGAATTGTAACTATTCCTGCAGTTTCTATGCCAGGTGCTTCAGCTACAGTTAGATTTGATTTAGCTGCCGTTGATGCTGAAAGAATTGATGTTGATATTATTTTTAATAAAATAAAAAACTCTTTTGAAAGTTTATTGAGTGTTATAAATGATGAAAAATTAGCTAAAGATACTATATTCACTTTTGACTGATTTAATTCATTTCATATAATTTAATTATTCATATGAAATTTATTTATATATTAGAAAAAAATTTTTTAATTTATTATTTACTATTTAGTGGATAATAGCTATGAGATGATGTGAAAATTGTATTTAGTAAAGGGGTTTTATCCAAAGAACTATATATTAGTAAATTTAATATCTTATTTTTAATTTTTATATTTTATTTCTTAATTTTTAAATATAGTTATTTTAAATCTTTTTTAAAGCTTTAATTGTAATTTAATATATTTTAATATTATTTTCAATAAAATAAATAAAAATAAAAAATTAGTAAATAAAACTAATAAATAAAATTAATAATAAAAAAATTAATAAAAAATAAGAAATACTCAATTTATTGAATATATTTAACCTTCTCTGATTATACACTCACCAGATATGATTTTCTTGAGATCTCCGTTTTCGAGTTCGAGGATTAATGCTCCTTGGTTATTTATTCCAACTGCAGTTCCTCTTAAGACTTTTCCTAGAGGTTGTTTTATTTCAACATAGCTACCAATTGTTTGTGACATTCTTCTCCAGTCATATAATATTTCATCGAATTCTCCGGCTTTGAATAATTCATAAACGTCTTCAAATTCATTGAGGAAGTTAGCTATAATTTCATATTCTTCTATTTCTTCTGGTGTTTCATTATCTATAGAAGTTGTTTTTTCTCTAAGATCATCAGCTAAAATATTAGTATCTACTCTTGTATCAATCCCTACTCCAACTATAACATAATCGACAGTACTAAATTTAGCATTCGCTTCTGTAAGAATTCCACAAACCTTTTTATGATTAATAAGTATATCATTAGGCCATTTTATTCTTGCATCTATATTCATTCCTCTAAGGGTTTTGGCTACAGCTACACCAGTAGCTAATGTTATAATTGGTGCTTTTGAAGGTTCAATATCTGGTTTGAGTATTATTGAAAGCCAGATTCCTCCAGTTGGGGACTCCCATTTTTTACCTCTTCGCCCTTTTCCTTTAGTTTGAATTTCAGATAGGATAATAGTTCCTTCTTTAGCTCCAAATCTTGATAAAAATTTAGCTACACTATTGGTAGATTCTACTTCTTTAAAACTGTAAATTTCATTTCCAATATATTTTGTATTTAAATTTTTTCTAATTTTTCCACTTGGGATATAATCGATTTCATAATTCCCAACTTCTTTTATAAATTCTGCAATTTTTTCTTCGTCAATTTGAAAAATTCCTTCAGCAGCTTCTTCTGATATTTTCTCTCTATTTTTTGATAGAAGTTCTTGCATACTTTTTTTCATAAGATCACTATCGATAAATCTTTCCATATTTATTTTCTATTTATTAGATTTTTTCATTTTTTGCTTTTTAGCTGTATTAAGATAAGAACCTACAGCTGCTGAAATAGCAGCTACTTTTTTACCAGGCATGAAAGTTGATCTCATACGATTGATTCTTTCAAGGTCTTCTTCTCTGATTATTCTCATTTCATCATCGATTCTTTTTCTATAATCATCAACAAAATGAGTATGAAGTTCTCCTTTTAAGAAATTTTCATTTTTCATTAGAGCTTTATGGAATGGAATTGTAGTATTAACTCCAATAATAATATATTCACTCAATGCTCTTCTCATTCTATTTATAGCTTCATTCCTATTTCTTCCCCAAGCAATTAATTTAGAAATCATAGAATCGTAAAATGTTGGAATTGTATAATTCATATAAACACCACTATCAAGCCTAACTCCAGGACCTCCAGGAGATCGATATCCAGTAATTTTACCAGGATTTGGTGCAAAATCAGCTAAAGGATTTTCTGCATTTATCCTACATTCAATAGCATGTCCATTTACTTTCACATCTTTTTGTGAGTAGCTAAGTTCTTCACCAGAAGCTATTTTTATCTGTTCCTTAACAAGATCTATATTGGTTATAATTTCGGTAATAGGATGTTCTACTTGAATACGAGTATTCATTTCTAAGAAATAATATTCTCCTCCACTATACAAGAATTCGACTGTTCCCGCACTACTGTAGTCAATATATTCCGCAGCTTTAATTGCACTTTCACCCATCTGTTTTCTTAATTCTTCAGTCATAATTGGTGAAGGAGCTTCTTCAATTAATTTTTGGTGTCGACGCTGAATAGAACATTCTCGATCAGCTACATGAATAGTATTTCCATGATCATCAGCTAAAATCTGAAATTCAATATGTCTTGGTTTTTCAATGTATTTTTCTATAAATACTGTTGAATCTCCAAAGTTTGTAGAAGCTACAGATTGTGTGGATTCAATAGCTCGTACTAATTCATCTTCTTCATAAACAGTACGCATTCCTATTCCTCCTCCACCAGCTGAAGCTTTAACAATAACAGGATAACCAATAGAATCTGCAATTTTTATAGCTTCATCAATATCAGTTACTCCACTATCTGTTCCTTCAATTATAGGAACTCCTGCTTTTTTCATGAGCTTTTTAGAGGTAATTTTGTCTCCCATAGATTCAATAACTTTTCCACTTGGTCCAATAAGTGCAATTCCATTTTTTTCACATCTTCTTCCAAGTTCTGAGTTTTCAGCTAAAAATCCATATCCTGGGTGAATAGCTTCTGCTCCAGATTCGATAGCTATGTCCATTATCTTATCAATATTAAGATAGCTCTTTGAAGGAGAAGGATTACCTAATGCATACCTTTCATCAGCATAATTAGTATAAAGGGAAGTTTTATCAGCATCAGAATAGATTGCAACACTTTTAACATCTAATTCACGACAAGCTCTCATTATTCTTATAGCTATTTCTCCTCTATTAGCAATCAGTATTTTATCAAACATTTAGGACCTCTAGTATTTTTTTATAATATTAATGTTTATTCAATTATGTTTATTATTCAATTATTTTTATAATTATTTTTAATAATATTCATATAGATTCAATTAAGCCATATATATCTATTTTATAATTCATATAGATTTTTTATATACATTAAATACATTACATACATTATATAATTTATATACATTCATTTTCATTTCATTTTTATTAAAACTCATATATGATTATATAATTTTTTATTTTTTACTATTTTACAAAGAGATTTAATTAACATTGTCTATAATATAATTTTTATATTTTTACTATAATTTTACTATAATTATCTATATTATAATAGTGATATATATTATAAATAATTTTTTAAAGAGAATTTTATTAAAAAGTAAAATTAAGAAAAGTAAATAAAGTAAATTATATAATTTATGTATATTATGTATAAATTTAATTAATTCATATAACAATTAATATTTATCATATAACAATTAAAATTGATATTTATATAATTGATATTTTTATAATTGATATAATTAGGTTTATAATATGTATTAGAAATAATAAAAGGAAACACTATGAATATAACAAAAAAAAGGCATCTTGAAATAGCTATTGAAGATATTCCTAAGTTTGAATCTCCTCAGATTGATTTAGAACAGTATCCCACTTCAGCTCCAATAGCTGCTGATCTTCTTTGGAATGCTAATTCTCTTGGAGATATAGCTAACAAAAATATACTTGATTTGGGATGCGGTACCGGAGTTTTTGCTATTTCTTCTCTTTTACTTGGAGCAAATTCAGCTACTGGAATTGATATTGATCCATATTCTATAAAAATAGCTAAAAAAACAGTGGATGAAATGGAAATATCTAATGCTAATTTTTGTGTTAAAGATATTTATGATATTGATTCAAATTTTATTGATTCAAATTTAAATTTTGACACAGTTATTACTAATCCTCCATTCGGTGCTCAGTCAAGATCTAAAAAAGGAGCTGATAGAATATTTATGGAAATAGCTGTTAAATCAGCTAATGTTACTTATTCTTTCCACATGGCTGAAACTGAAGACTTTGTTAAAAAGTTTTATGGAGGCCTTGGTGGTGAAATAACTCATAAAATGTATTATAAGTTTCCTTTACTTAATACTTACGAGTTTCACACAATGGAAACTCGTGATATAGATGTTGTTGTTTTTAGAGTGGTTAAATAAGCTATTTAATTTTATTTTTGAAATTTATTAGTTTTTTAATATTAATGTTTTTTTAGCTTTTTCATTTTTTTTTATTGAATAATTATTATGTTAAAATTTTATTTTTCATTTTTTTCATTATGAATAATATATTATTACAATAATTTTCTCTTTTTATAAAACAGATATTAGTAAAGCTTAAATACCTTTTTAACAATAATTTAATAATATATATTCAATTAAATATATTGAAATATATTAAAAATAACCTTTAATTTAGAAATTTGTAGCTATAATTAAGGTTATTATTAGATATTATTTATTGTATTATTGTTATTTTTACTAAATATAGATATATACTAATATATTTAATCATTGATTCTTATTAGTGAATATCACAGGACATTTATGTATTGTGATAATATTTAATGGAAATAATTAATGTAAATAAATATAATATTCTAATGAAAAATTAGCTACAGATATTATAATTGATATAATATTAACTTATAGATTTACTTAGTGGTAACTATCACTGTGATGGTAATCTTTATATATAGATGATGATAAATATCTATAAATGCATAAAAAACAGGTTTCTGTATTTATTCCAGATTCATTTTTAAGTGAAACAAGCGATTTAAAACTCAAGACATATAAAACTGGAGTTATAGGTCGTGCGTTAGCTGTATTTAATGTGAATCAAGTTGTTATATACAAAGATCTTTCTTACAAAGATGATAAATTTGCTGCGGATGCTGATTTTATGGCTGATGTATTGGGATATATGAATACTCCTCAATATCTTCGAAAAAAAGCGTATCCAATCAAATCTGAGTTAAAGCATGTTGGAATCCTTCCACCACTTAGAACTCCACATCATCCAACTGATTCTGATGTAAAAGTCGGTGAATTTAGACAGGGTTTTACAGTCAAAAGAACTAAGAAAGGTACTTTTGTTGACATTGGAATGGAAGGTAGAGATAACCTAGCTTTTTGCAAAGAGCAACTAAGTGTCAATAAAATCTTTAGTTTTAAAGTCACTAAAGTCGCAAAAGAGGTAATAGTCACACCCGATGAACCTGATGATGTTTATTGGGGATATGAGATATTATCCACTCATAAAAGTCTTAAAAATAGCTTAAAATTAGTTAAACCAGATTTTGTTGTTGAAACAACAAGATATGCTGATACAATAAATTCTATTTTTAATGAATTTGAAGAAAAATTAGACTCTGTAGATAAACTTGCTATTGTCTTTGGTGGTCCTTATTCCTCAATTTCAGAGGAATTAGATGGATTTTCCTGGGATCTAATTAAGGTTAATACCGTCCCTTCCCAAGGAACTGAGACTGTCAGAACCGAAGAGGCAGTTATTTCCACTCTGTCTATCATTAATATGTTACTAACTAGCTGATTTCATTTGAAATTAAGTTTTCAAGGGATATTCAAGAAATTTAGCCATATTAATAAATTTGATTATAGTATTGAACTATAATTTGTAAATTAAGCTTTTAATTTGCTATTTGTTAGCTTGATTGCTGTCAAATTAGCTTGTTTGCTATTTATTTAGATAATATGCTGTTTATTTAGTGTATTCTATATCTAATTAATCATAGCTAAACCTTAAAAAGTTTTAAAGTTTCATATTTATCTAGCAATATTGCTATGAGTATACTCTTTAATATAATGAAAAGTATTGTATGTATATAATATACTTAATTGTATAATGTTTCAATGCTTTAAGTATGTTAAAATATAGTTGTATTGCTATTTATTAAATAAATCTAGATTTAATTAATAATGAAAATTTAAAAAATCAATTCTAATTAATTAAGGAAATATATTCGAAAATATAGTCGATTAATATCGATTAATACAAAAAGATGTAAAAAAAGGAGGTTAAATAAATGGTTAGACATCACCAGCCAAGGAGTGGATCAGTTGCATTCAGTCCTAGAAAAAGAGCTGCTAAAGAGACACCAAGAGTTAAATCTTGGCCTCAAGAAGATGAGCCAAAATTATTAGGGCTTGCTGGATACAAAGTTGGTATGACTCATGCCATGATGGTGGACAATGATAAAAATTCTCCAACCAGTGGTATGGAAGTATTCACACCTGTAACTGTATTGGAAGTACCCCCTGTTGTAGTAATGGGAGTGCGGGCATATGAAAAAACTACTTATGGATTAAAAGTTATTACTGAAGTTCTTGCAGATAATTTAGATAAAGAACTTTCTAGGAAGATTTCACTTCCAAAAGAATACAATCAATCTGAAGCTATTGCAAAGATTCAGGAAGCTTTAGAAGAAACTGAAGACATTAAAGTCTTAGTTCACACAAACCCTAAAGCAACATCTGTTCCTAAGAAAAAGCCGGAAATATTTGAATGTGGTATCGGAGGAAAAACTGCAGAAGAGAAATTAAACGCGGCTCTTGAATTACTGGGCAATGAAGTTAAAGCTACTGACATATTTAGTGATGGTCAGTATGTTGATTCTATTGCTACTACTAAAGGAAAAGGATTCCAAGGACCTGTTAAAAGATGGGGTATTAGGATACAGTATGGTAAAGCTGCTAGAAGTAGTAAAAAGAGACATATCGGTTCAATGGGGCCATGGACTCCATCAAGAACTATGTGGACTGTTCCTCAAGCAGGACAAATGGGTTATCATAAGAGAACAGAATACAATAAAAAAATCTTGAAAATTGGAGATGCGACTGATGTAGATGCAGTCAATCCAGAAGGAGGATTTATAAAATATGGTTTAGTTAAAAACGACTATGTTTTAGTTAAAGGATCCTTACCTGGTCCAAGTAAGAGATTAGTTATTCTTAGGAAAGCTATGAGGGCAAAAGGTAAGTCCAATGATGCACCTCAAATAAACTACATAAGCACAAAGTCTAAACAAGGTGTTTAATTATTTTTTTTATATAGATGTTTATTAAGGTGTTTATTTATGAAAGTTAACGTTTATACAATGGAAGGAGAAGTCAAAGAAGAAATCGAACTTCCAGCTATTTTTAATGAAGAATTTAGACCTGATCTCATAAAAAGAGCAGTTATATCTTCACAAACAGCTAGAGTACAACCATGGGGATCTGACCCTATGGCAGGTAAAAGAACTTCTGCAGAATCCTGGGGTTCAGGTAGAGGTGCAGCTATGGTACCGAGAGTTAAAAATGGTTCCAGAGCAGCATTCATTCCACAAGCTATTGGTGGAAGAAGAGCACACCCTCCAAGACCTCAAAAAGTTTATCATGAAAAGATAAATGTTAAAGAAAGAAGATTTGCTATTAGGTCTGCTGTTGCAGCAACTTCAAATTCAAATCTTGTAGAAGAAAGAGGCCACAAAGTGCAAGATATTCCTCAATTACCTTTAATTGTTGATGATGATCTTGAATCAATTAAGAAAACTAAAGAAACTAGAGAAATTTTTAAAAATTTAGGAATTTTTGATGATATTACTAGAGCAAAGAAAAATACAAAGATTCGAGCTGGTAAAGGTAAACTTAGAGGTAGAAAATACAAAAAAGCTAAAGGTCCTCTAATAGTTGTAGCTGATGATAAAGGCATTAGTTTAGGTGCAAGAAACCATGCTGGTGTTGATGTTGTAACTGTTGAAAATTTAAATGCGGAATTATTAGCTCCAGGTACTCATCCTGGTAGATTAACTGTATTTACTAAATCCGCTATTGAAAAGTTAGGAGGATTATTCCAATAAATTCTATAAGTTCTAGATAAATTTTAAAGTAGAAAAACTCTAAGGTAGAATTTAAAACTAGATATTCATTAGAATTTAAAAAATTGGAATAGTTAAGAAGGTGGATAATATGGATCCGTACTCAGTTATTGTTAGACCTCATGTTACTGAAAAAACTATGAATTTAATCGATCAAAAAAATGAACTCACATTTGTTGTTTTGAGAGAAAGTAATAAAACAGCTATCAAAAATGCTTTTGAACATTTATTTGATGAAAAAGTTAAAAAAGTAAATACTCACATCAGTTCAAATGGATTAAAATTAGCATATATCTCTCTTATAGAAGAGAATGCTGCTGAAGATATAGCTGTTAAAATGGGAGTATTCTAATTAAACTTAACATAAGGAGAATAAAAAATGGGAAAACGATTAATACACCAAAGAAGAGGAAGAGGAACTCCTGCTTATCGTAGTGCTTCTCATCGTTTTAAAGATAAGATTCAATACAGAACTTATGATAAAATCGAAAAAGAAGGCAGTTTGAAAGGTAAAGTCATAGATATAGTTCATGACCCAGGAAGATCCGCACCTATTGCTCAAGTTAAGTTTGAAAATGGTGAAAAGAAATTTATACTAGCTCCTGAAAGCATTCAAATTGATGATGATATTGAATGTGGTGTTTCAGCTTCAATTAGTTTTGGTAATTCATTACCTTTAGCTGAAATCCCTGAAGGAACTCCTATTTATGACATTGAAAATAGACCAGGAGATGGTGGAAAATTTGTAAGATCTTCTGGAACTTATGCTTCTTTAATTACACATGATGCAGATAAAGCAGTTATTGAACTCCCGTCAGGAGAGTTAAAATCATTTAACCCATCATGTAGGGCTACTATCGGCGTTGTAGCTGGTGGGGGAAGAAAGGACAAACCATTCCTTAAAGCAGGTAAAAGATGGCATGCCTATAAAGCTAAAGGTAAGAAATCTATGACTGTTAGAGGAGTAGCTATGAATGCTGTAGATCACCCTCATGGGGGAGGAAACAGACAACATCCAGGACGACCTACTACAATTTCAAGACATGCGCCTCCAGGAAGAAAAGTTGGTTCAATTGCAGCTAAAAGAACAGGTAAGAGAAGATAAATTTAAGGTTGTGACTGTTTGGCAAGAAAAATATTTAAATATCAAGGTTACACTCTAGAAGACTTACAAGCTATGTCTTTAGAGGATTTAATGGAAATTTTACCAGCAAGACAAAGAAGATCCTTGAAAAGAGGATTTTTACCAAGACAACAAATTGTGCTGGATAAATTTAGAAAGTTGAAAAAGCAAGAACAAAAAGGTGGAAAACCTTTAGTTATTAAGACTCATTGTAGGGACATGATAGTATTACCTGAAATGGTTGGTACTATTTTTGGAATTTATAATGGTAAAGAGTTTGTTGAAGTAGAATTTACACCAGAAATGATTGGTTGCTACTTTGGTGAATTTGCACCAACCCGACAAAGAGTTCAACATGGAGACCCAGGTATGGGAGCTACCAGATCATCTATGTTCGTGCCTCTTAAATAGAGTTGCGGAGAAGATTGATTAATAGGGTATAATATATAGAGTAAAATAAGGAGATTATTGTATGGCTGATATTAATTATGCTTATAATGATGAAGATACCTCTAAAACAGCTCGTGCTATGGGTAAAACTCTTAAAATTTCTCCAAAGCATTCTGTTGAGATATGTAGAGCAATTAGAGGAATGAATGTTGAAAAAGCAAAAAATTACTTAAATGAAGTAATCGAAATGAAAAAAGCTGTTCCTTTTAAAAGACATAATAAAAAAGTAGGACACAGAAAAGGATTACAAGGTTGGCCTAGTGGAAGATATCCAGTTAAAGCAGCTTCAGAAATTTTAAAAATTATAGAAAATGCTGAAGCTAATGCTGAATATAAAGGTTTAGATACAGAAAATTTAAAAATTATTCACAGTTCTAGCCACAAAGGTTTTGTTATTAAAGGAGGAATTCCAAGAGCATTTGGAAGAGTTACTCCGTTTAACACACCAACAACCCATATACAAATCGTTTTAGGGGAGGCTTAAATTAATGATTGAAAAAGATTTTGTCACTGAAGGTCTCAAAAGGACCAAAATTGATGAATATTTAGAAACCGAGCTTGAAAGAGCAGGTTATGGTGGAATGGATGTTCAAGTTACTCCTCTCGGTACAATGGTAGTTGTATATGCTGAAAGACCAGGAATGGTTATTGGTAGAGGTGGAAAAACTGTAAGGGCTATTACTCAAACACTTAAAAATGATTTTGATCTTGATAATCCTCAAGTTGAAGTTAAAGAAGTTGATGTACCAGAACTTAATCCAAAAATTATGGCTTATAAAATTGCATCAATGTTACAAAGAGGTATGCACTTTAGAAGAGTAGCTTATTCAACTATTCGTAGAATTATGGGTGCTGGTGCTCAAGGTGTAGAAGTAACTATCTCTGGTAAAATTAGAGGTTCAAGATCTGCTGTTGCAAAATTTGTTGAAGGATACATTAAAAAATGTGGTGAACCATCAACAAGGTTTGTAAAAGAAGGTTTTGCAACTGTACAACTAAAACCTGGTGTTTTAGGAATTTTTGTTAGAATAATGCCTCCTGAGGCTGTTTTACCAGATAAAGTTGACATTCTCCCTCCAACAATTGAAGCTGTTGAAGAAACTGAAGAGGCAGTAAAAGTTGAGGAAGAAATTACTATAGTTGAAGATAATGATTCTGAAATTGTAGAAGAAGAAGTAGAACTTGAAGAGCTCGAAGAACTTGAAGATGCTGAAGATATTGAAGCTAATGATACTGAAGAATCTGAAGATATTGAAGAATCTGAAATAGCTGAAGATATTGAAGAAGTTGAAGATGAAACGGATTCATCTGAAAAAGTTCCTGAAGAAACTTCAGATAAAGAGGATGATTAATTTAAATCCTTTTTAAATTAATATTTATTTATAAGAGTTGAAATAAATGGCAATTTTAAGAAGTAAAGAAATTTGGGAAATGGAAATTGAGGACATTCAGGAAAAATTAAATGAACTCAAAGCAGAATTAGCTAAAAATATTTCTAAAAGTTCTGCTGCTGGAGTTAATGAGAATCCTGGAAAAATCCGAGAACTTAAAAGGACTATTGCTCGTGTTCTTACAATTATGAACCAAAAACAGAAGGAGAACTAAATGAAAATCTGTGATGTATGCGGTCTTCCGGAAGAACTTTGTGTTTGTGAAGAAATTGCAAGAGAAGTTCAAACTGTTAAAGTATATACAGTTAGGAGAAGATTCGGAAAACTTATGACAATTGTAGAAGGTATCGATGAACATGATATTGATATAAAAGAGCTTACCAAAGAATTAAAAGCTAAATGTGCTTGTGGGGGGACAGCTAAGAAAGGTCAAATAGAACTTCAAGGAGATCATAAAAGAAAAGTTAAAGAAGTTTTATCTGATATGGGCTTTTCTTCAGATACTATTGAAATCAGAGATTCTGATAAAAAATTCAATAGAAAAAGAAGAAACTAGTCTTTCTTCAATTAATATCAATAAATAATTGCATATACATTTAAAGATATTTTAAAATATACATTGTCAATTAACTCACGATTCGTTTATTAGATAATATGATAACTTCAAAGAATGTTTTCTATCATGAATTAATAGGATTATATTCAGAAGTTGTTAATAGTTCTAATAAATTTTTAATTGGAATTAGTGGGAATATCATAGATGAAACTAAAAAAACTATCTCAATAGAAACTGAAAATGGAATAAAAATTATTCCAAAAGATATTTCAGTTTTTCATCTATTTCTTCCAAATGGAGAATGGGTTGAGATTGAAGGGAAAATTTTGGTTAGTCGTCCTGAAGATAGAATAAAAAAGAAATATAAAAAATTATAATTGAAGATTATAATTATTTAAAAACGGTTATAAAAATTATATTGGTGATAAAATGGTTGGTCTTAATGTTCAACAAGTAGAAACTGAATGTGATGATGATAACTGTCCTTTTCACGGAACCTTGCCAGTTAGAGGTCAAATCCTTGAAGCGGTTGTGGTTAGTGATAAGGCAGAAAGGACAATCACAGTAGAACGTAGTTTCTACAAATTCATACGAAAGTATGAGAGATATGAAAAGAGAAAATCAAAAATTAATGTTCACAAACCTGATTGTTTCAATGTAAAAGTTGGAGATTCAGTTAAAATTGCAGAATGTAGGCCTTTAAGTAAAACTAAACATTTTGTTTTAGTAGAAGTAAAAGGAGATAGCTAAATGAAGACTCTCACATCTAATGTATCTAAATCTTTACCTATTGGAGCTCGTCTCCAATGTGTAGATAATACTGGTGCACGTGAAATTGAAATTATATCTGTTAAAGGATATAAAGGAGTGCGTAGGAGACTTGATGTTGCTGGAGTCGGTGATCTTGTAGTTGCTTCTGTAAAAAAAGGAACTGCAGATATGCGTCGAGAAATTGTTAATGCTGTTGTCGTAAGACAGAAAAAAGAATATCGTCGTGCTGATGGTCTTCGTGTGAAATTTGAAGATAATGCTGCTGTTATTATTACTCCTGAAGGAGTTTTGAAAGGATCTGAAGTAAGAGGTCCAGTTGCTAAAGAAGCAGCAGACAGATGGCCTAGTGTAGGAAGTGCTGCAAGCATTTTGATTTGATTACATTGGTTATTAATTAATTAAGGTGAAAAAATGTCAAAACAACCAAGAAAGCAAAGAAAAGCTCTTTATAATGCACCTTTACACGCTCGCCGTAATATTATGAGTGTCACTTTAAGCAGGGATTTAAAAGAAGATTATGAAAGAAGATCTTTACCTGTAAAGGTTGGTGACACTGTACAGATCATGCGTGGTGAATTTAAAGGGCATGAAGGAAAAGTTGAAGGCATAGATGCCAGAAACTATAAAATTACTGTTGAAGGAGCTACATTGAGTAAACCTGATGGAAACTCAGTATTTTTCCCAATTCACCCATCCAATTTAATGATTGTTGATGCGGACTTAAAAGACGAAAGAAGAAGCAGAATTATTGAGAGGAAGGAATAAAATGGCAAAAATGGGATCAAGAAAGCATCTTAAAAGGTATAAAGCTCCTAGAAATTGGCCTATAAGTCCAAAAGAAAATGTTTGGACTGTCAAACCCGCAGCGGGACCTCATTCTATTGAAGATTCATTATCTTTACTCGTTGTAATTAGGGATATATTAGGGCTAGCTGATAACTCAAGAGAAGCTAAAAGAATTATTAATACTGGAAAAGTATTAGTTGATGGTAGGGCTAGAAAAGATTACAAATATCCAGTTGGTTTTATGGATGTAGTTCAAATTCCATCATCTGAAGAAGTTTATAGGGTTCTTCCAGATTTAAAAGGTAGATTAACTCTTCATCCAATTTCAAAAGAAAATGAAGGATTTAAATTATGTAAAATAACAAATAAAACCACTATTAAAGAAGGTAAAACTCAATTGAACCTTCATGATGGTAGAAATGTTATTGTTGAAGAATCTTTTTCTGCTGGGGATGTAGTTAGTTTAAAAGTTCCTGATCAAGAAATTACTGATAATTTCAAATTTGAAGAAGGAGCATTAGTTCTTATTACTGGTGGTAAACATATTGGTGAAATTGGTATAATCAATGAAATCAATATTAATAAATCATCCAATCCTAATACTGTTGTTGTTGAAAATAATAAAAAGGAAAATTTCCTTACATTAAAAGATTATGCGTTTGTTATTGGAAAAGACAAACCTGAGATTTCACTTCCTGGAGGTAAATGATGAATCCTATGGAAGAAGTTGGCATTGCTAAAGCTACTTTAAATATTGGTGTTGGAGAATCTGGTGAAAGATTATCTCGTGCTATGAATCTTTTAACTACTCTATTTGGACAAGAACCTGTTAAAACTTTTTCTAAGGTTACAAATCCTGAATTTGGAATTAGAAAGCACCAACCTATCGCTTGTAAAGTAACTTTACGTGGTGAAAAGGCTGATAATGCTATTAAAATGATTTTAGATGGAATTGGTAATCGCCTTGGAGAACAACAATTTGATGATCAAGGGAATGTTTCTTTTGGTATAGCAGAACATATCGATATACCTGGAATTCGTTATGATCCAGATATTGGTATATTTGGAATGAATATTTCTGTTACTTTTGAAAAACCTGGTTATAGGATAAAAAGAAGAAAGATTCAAAAAAGGAAAATTCCTAAAAGACACATGGTTAAAAAAGAAGAAACTATGAAATACATGGAAGAAAACTTCCAAGTAAAGATTGGTGAAGAAGAGTAAATTGATTATAAAATTGAATTTTGAAATAATTAAAAAATAATTATCAAAATCAAAAAATATCAATTACTATAAATAATAATTAAGGTGATATGTTGCCAAGAAAATACGGAAAAGCAGCAAAAAAATGTAGTCGTTGCGGAGATCATTCTGCTATGGTCAGTCGTTATGGGCTCATGTTATGCAGGCAATGTTTTAGGGAAGTTGCTCCTAAAATTGGATTTAAAAAATATAATTAGAGGTGTTTATTATGACTCTTATGGATCCTCTCGCAGATGCTTTAACTAATATAAGAAATAATGAACTTCAGGTTAATGAATCTTGTTCTATTTCTCCTGCCTCTAAATTAATTGGGCAAGTTTTAAGCACTATGCAAAAAGAGAATTATATTGGTGAATTTGAATATATAGATGACAATAAGGCAGGAAAGTTCGAAGTAGAACTTGAAGGTAATATCAATCAATGTGGTGTTATAAAGCCTCGTCATGCTGTAAAAAAAGATGAATTTGAGAAATTTGAAAAAAGATACTTACCAGCAAAAAATTTCGGAATTTTGATCGTAACCACTCCTGAGGGTATTATGACCCACAAGGAAGCTAAAGAAAAAGGTATTGGCGGTCGTTTGTTGGCTTATATGTATTAGGTGATAAAATGGTTCTAGTTGCTAATATTACCGAAGAAATAGAAATTCCTGAAAGTGTAGATATTACCCTTGGCGATGATGTAACTATTAAAGGACCTCAAGGTGAAGTGTCCAGAAAATTTACATATCCTAATATATCTATGAAAAAAGAAGATAATAAAATAATTTTAGAAACTTCTTTTCCTAAAAAGAAAGATAAATCTATGATTGGAACAACTCGTGCTCATATTAATAATATGATTACTGGAGTTACAGATGGTTTCACATATCATATGAAAATTGTCTTTGCTCACTTTCCAATGACTGTTAAAGTCGCTGGAGATAAAGTTAATATTGACAATTTCCTTGGTGAAAGACATCCTCGAGTTGCTAAGATTGTTGGTAGTGCTAAAGTTAATGTAAAAGGTGATGAAGTCACTATTACTGGTATTAACAAAGAAGATGTTGGTCAAACTATGGCTAACTTAGAACAAGCTACTAAAATTAAAGGAAGAGATCCAAGAGTATTCCAAGATGGAATATATCTTATAGATAAAGCTTAAATCATTTTCTACTTTTATGTGGAATATTATATATTTATTATATATTTATGATTTATAAATTATAATTTATTGGTGATTCAATGAAGAAAAAATTCAAAAGACAAGAATATGCCAGATATAAAAAGCTTGGGATAAAATGGAGACGTCCAAGAGGAAAAACCAGTAAAATGAGAAGGTATGAAGCAGGAAAGCCTGCAATGCCATCTATTGGTTATGGTTCTCCAAAAACTGAAAGAGGCCTTCACCCATCTGGATTTAAAGATGTTCTTGTTAAAAATATGTCTGAATTAGAAAATTTAGACCCTGTTACTGAAGCTGGTAGAATAAGTGCTACTATCGGTAAAAAGAAAAAAGAAATGATGTTGGATAAAGCATCTGAATTAGGAATTAAAATTTTAAATAAATAATTTAAAAATAAATAATTTAAATAAATTTATTTAATAACTAAATACTTGAATTATAAGAAATTCATATTATATGAAACTTAAATTTTATTAAATATGAGAATCTCAAATTATAAGAGACTTAAATTATGAGAATCTTAAATTATAGGGACTTAGATTATAAGAAAAATATAATGATTTTTGTATTTGGTTTATATTATATAACTTAAAAATTAAGGGAGCTTTAATAGAGAAAACATTTAATGTTTTTTGTATTTGGTTAAAAGCTAAATGGAGGTTTATTATGAATCTTACCACTCAAAAGAGATTAGCTGCAAGTATACTTAAAGTTGGGATTAATAGAGTATGGATTGATCCTGAACAAACTGAAGAAGTATCAAGAGCTATTACAAGAGAAGGTGTTAAGCAGCTAATAGATCAAAAAGCTATAAAAGCTAAACCTAAAAAAGGTATTAGTAGCTACAGATCAAAAAAATTGGCTGAACAAAAGAAAAAAGGAAAAAGAAAAGGTAGAGGTAGTATAAAAGGAGCTAAATATGCAAGAACTCCTAAAAAACAAGCTTGGATGACTACCATAAGAGCTTTAAGAAAAGATCTCAAATCTATGCGTGAAGCAGAAGAGATTGATCCTACTACTTATCGTAAATTATATAGAATGGCTAAAGGTGGAGCCTTTAGAAGTAAATCTTATATGAAAACCTATGCCAGGGATCATGATTTGATTAAATAAGGAGGAATGAATTTGGCACAAGGATCTAAATATAAAGTGGCATTTAGAAGAAGAAGAGAAGGGAAAACTAACTATGCTGCTAGAATGAAATTAGTAGATTTAGATAAGTCTAGATTAGTAGTTAGAGTTTCAAATGCTAATGTCACAGCTCAAATAATTGATGTTGGAGAAAATGGTGATGAAACCATTGTATCTGCACATAGTAATGAATTACAAAAAATGGGTTGGTTAGGTGGAACCAGTAACACAAGTGCAGCTTATTTAACAGCTTACCTATGTGGTAAAAAAGCTTTAAATAAAGGTGTAACAACTGCAGTTTTAGACATTGGTTTAAAACCATCTATTAAAGGTTCTAAAATATTTGCAGCTGTTAAAGGAGCTAATGATGCAGGATTAGATGTTCCTTTCGGTGAAACTATTGTACCTGAAGAAGATAGAATAACTGGTGAACATATAGCAGAATATGCTAAATCTTTAGATGATGATGAAGTTAAAAAACAATTTTCTAAATATATAGAAAGAGGACTTCAACCTGTAGATTTACCTAATCATTTTGAAGATATTAAAAATAAAATTGAAAATGCTTGAGTGGTACTATGAGTTTTAATATGGAAGACTGGGAACCTAAAACAAAAGTTGGTAGAATGGTCAAAGAAGGTACCATTACTGACATAGATGAAATATTTGAAAAAGGTCTCCCAATTATGGAATTAGAAATCGTTGATGCTTTAGTTCCTGATTTAGAAGAAGAAGTAATGGATGTAAACTTAGTTCAAAGGATGCATAAATCCGGAAGAAAAGTTAACTTCAGAGTAATTGTTGCAGTAGGCAATAAAAATGGTTACGTTGGCTTAGGTCAAGGTAAAGCTCGTGAAGTTGGTCCAGCTATCAGAAAAGCTGTTGATAATGCTAAATATAATATTATCAAAGTAAGAAGAGGCTGTGGAGATTGGGGTTGTGTATGTGGAAGAGAACATACGGTTCCTTTCAAAGTAGAAGGTAAGACTGGAAGTGTAAGTGTTACTTTAATGCCAGCTCCTGCTGGTGTTGGATTAGCTGTTGGAGATGTTGGTAAAACTGTAATGAAACTTGCAGGAATTGCTGATGTATGGTCTCAGACAAGTGGTCAAACCCAAACTACTGTTAACTTTGCAAATGCTACTTTTGAAGCTTTGAAACAGCTAAGTAAAGTTAAAGCAAGTGAAAAAGATCTTAAAAATATGGGTGTATGCTCTAGCTAAGTTATTAAATATAATATTATATTAAATATTAATATTTAATATTCTAAGCTATTATGTTTAAATTTATTAGGTGATTTTATGTTTTTTGTTGTAAGAGTTAGAGGTACAACTGGTGTCAAAAGAGATATTGCTGATACTTTAGATATGTTAAGATTAAATAGAATCAATCATGGAGTTTTAGTAGAAGAAAATCCAAGTTTTGAAGGAATGCTTCAAAAATCTAAAGATTACATTACTTGGGGAGAAATTACTTCTGAAACTTTATCTGATATTATATCTAAAAGAGGAGAATTTATTGGTGGCTTAAAAGTTACTGATGAAGTTTTAGCTGAAAAAACTGATTATTCTTCTATTGATGATTTATCTGAAGCTTTGATTAATGGTGATATTAAAGCAACTGACATTGATATGAAACCAGTATTTAGACTACATCCTCCAAGAAAAGGTTATGAAAGTATTAGGCGTTCAATCAGAGAAGGAGGATCTTTAGGTTACAGAGGAGAATCTATTGAAGATCTAGTCAAAAGAATGTGCTAGATATTAGTCTATTGATATATGTAGGTGTTATTATGATTAGAAAAACTCGTAAAATTAATAAAATGAGAGGTTCTAGGTCTATTGGTGGTGGATGTACCAAAAAAAGGAGAGGTGCAGGTCACAAAGGTGGAAAAGGTAAAGCTGGATTAGGCAAACACCACTGGACATGGACTGTTAAAAATGATCCAAAGCATTTTGGAAAATATGGATTTAAAAGACCTCAAAAAATGCTAAAAAAATCTAACCCTGTTAATATAGGTTATTTAGATGATAACTCAGAAAATTTGTTAGCTAAAGGAATAGCTACAAAAGAAGGAGATTCTATTATTATCGATGTAACTGACTTAGGTTATGATAAAGTTTTAGGTAAAGGTAAAATTTTAAAACCATTAAAAATTAAATCTCCAATGTTTTCTGCTTCTGCAGAAGATAAAATACAAGAAGCTGGTGGAGAAGCTATAAAATTATAGTTTTTATAATTATATTTTTTATTCTATATTATTAATTCTATATTATAATATTGATAAACTATAAAAAATTAAATTAGAAATAATTAAACTATAAGATAATTAAAATATGAAAATTATAAATAAATGAATATTACATTATAAAATATTATAATATTTTTTATGTTATAATAAGTTAAATTTAATATATCAAATTATAATAATCAATTAATTAAGTAGTAAATCAAATTTACAATTTATATATGTTTACTAAGTACTGAGGAATAAAATGATTTTAGATTATTTAAAACCATTGTTTTCTATTTTGCCTCAGGTGAAGTCACCGATTCATAGGCAAGATTTTAAAGAGAAATTAAAATGGACAGCTATTGTGTTGGTATTATATTTCTTCCTGACTCAAATACCATTGTATGGATTAAGTCCTTTAGCTGTAGATCAATTTGCTCAAATGAGAGCAGTCATGGCTGGTAGCTTTGGTTCAATCCTTACTTTAGGAATTGGTCCAATTGTTACTTCATCTATTGTATTGCAACTTTTGGTTGGAGCTAAAATTTTGAAATTAGATCTTTCTAAACATGAAGATAAAGCAATGTTCCAAGGTACTCAGAAAATATTAGCTATTGTCTTCACAGTATTTGAAGCAGGAGTTCTTGTTTATACTGGAAGTTTGATTCCGACTGATCCTTCCCTTTTATGGCTTTTAATGGTTCAACTGATTATTGGTGCTATTTTAATATTGTTCCTTGATGAAGTTGTTTCAAAATGGGGTTTTGGAAGTGGTATAGGCTTATTTATTGCTGCTGGCGTATCTCAATCAATTATTGTGGGAACATTCAACTTCTTACCAACTGCAGCAAGTCCAGGTGTAATGCCAGGTATGATTCCTAAGTTTATACAATCTTTAATCGCAGGTTCACCAGATCCGACTATATTGATTCCATTATTTGCTACTATTGGTGTTTTCTTAGTTGCTGTTTATGGAGAAAGTATGAGGGTAGAAATACCAATATCTCATGGACAAGTTAAAGGACATGGTAGAATTAGAGGTTCAGTAGCTAAATATCCTTTAAAATTCATTTATGCAAGTAATATGCCAGTTATTTTAACTAGTGCACTTCTTGTTAATGTTTCATTAATGGCAAGTGTATTCCAAAAAGCAGGATTCCCAATTTTAGGTCATGTTGCAAATAGTAAACCTATAGATGGTTTGGCATATTATTTAACGACTCCTTCAAGTTTAGGAGTATTATTCACCGATCCTCTTAAAGTTTTAATTTATGGTATTTTCTTTGTAGGATTTTGTATCCTTTTCTCATGGTTATGGGTAGAAATGAGTGGATTGAATGCAAAAGAAGTATCAAAACAATTATATAATTCAGGAATTCAAATTCCAGGGTTTAGGAGCAGTAAGAGACAATTATATAAAATAATGAGAAAATATATTCCTGCACTAACTGTACTTGGAGGTGCATTTGTAGGTTTACTTGCATTTGGAGCAGATTTAACTCAAGCTGTTGGTGGAGGTACTGGTGTTTTACTTACTGTTGGTATTGTCTATAAGTTATATGAAGAAATAGCTCAAGAACAACTTATGGATATGCATCCTATGCTTAGGAAGTTTTTAGGAGATAATTAAAAATAGATTAATTAAATTAATATAATTAATGATTTAATTAATTATAATTTATTTAATCATCATTTTAATTAATCATAATTTATTTAATTCATCATTTATTTAATAATAATTAATAATAAATTAATAATTAATATTGAGGCGATTCATTTGAAATTAATAGTATTGACTGGAATTCCAGGTTCTGGAAGTACTACTGTCTTAAATCAAACATTAGAAAGAATTGATTATGTCCATTTAAATTATGGGGATGTCATGACTGAAATAGCTATAGACAAAGGTATTGTAAGTAATAGAGATGAACTTAGAAAATTATCTCCACAAATTCAAAAAGAAATACAAAAAGATGCTGCAGCTAAAATAAAGGAAAGCTCTAAAGATAAGAATATTATTGTTGATACTCATTGTACAATAGCTACTCCATCTGGTTTTTTACCAGGGCTTCCACAATGGGTTCTTGAAGAATTAAAACCCGATACTTTTGTTTTAATTGAAGCTAATCCTGATGAAATTATGCTTAGAAGACTTTCTGATGAGACCAGAGCTAGAGATATGGAAATGTATGAAGATATTCAGTTACATCAAGAGATGAATAGAGCAGCTTCAATGGCATATGCAACTCTTACTGGTGCTACTGTCAAAATATTAGAAAATCATGATGGTCAATTGGATGATATTGTTAATCAGATGGTAGAAACTTTCCAATAAGTCATGTTATAAGTATAAAAATAATTTAAAGATAATTATAAAAATAATTATAAAATATATATAAAATGAATAAGATGTTAAAAATTAATATTATTAATTAAACCAGTATAATATATATAGTATATAATTAATTATAATATATGAAATATAGTTTAAACGAGGAATAAAATGGTTTTAGAAATAATTTTCAATGGATTAAATTCGATTTTCGGTCCAATAATTGCTTTGGATCCTATGCCTCATAATCCTATGCTCACAATTTTCTTAATATCAACTATTATTGCTTTTGTAACTACATTAGCAAATAAATTATTAGTTGATCAAGACGAAATGGAAGCTTCAAGAAATGAAATGAAGCAGTTCCAAGAAAAAATGAAAGAAGCTCAAATGAGTGGGGATGCTAAAGCATTAGCAAAAGCTCAAGCTATGCAAAAAGATGTTATGGCTAAACAAAGTGATATGATGAAAAATTCTTTCAAGCCATTAATTGTAACCTTAGTTCCAATAATGTTAATGTTTTGGTGGATGGCTCAACCAACTAACCCTATTAATGGAGTACTTGTTCATCTTCCACAGTTTGCTTATTATGTACTGTTGGTTCCTCTTTGGCAATCCCTTTATGGCATGTTCTATGGAGGAGCAAATTATATACCATTTGTTGCAGGATGGTTAGGTTGGTACATAATGTGTACATTTGCTATGACACAAATTCTTAGAAAATTTATGGGCTTTAAATCTGGATTTTAGTATTTAAAATCTAGATTAAGTCATATTATTCTCATGATTTTTAATTTATTCATTAATTACATTATTTATAAGGTAATTATTTATCAATAACCTTTTTTTAATAATTGAGTAAATTATTAATTTTACAACCTCTCATGATCAAATCTCGCTAAATTACAATAGATCATGAATTATTAAATATTAAATCAAATATATATTGAATCAGATAATATACGAATAGAATAAATATATAAATTATATTTAAAAGTATATTTAATTAAAATAGCTATAATTTAAAGCTAAACTATTGAAAGCTAAATTTATTTAAAAAGTTAAATTTAAAATTAGGTGAAAAAATGCCTGAATTAAGATATAGATCTAGATCATATAAAAGAATCAATAAAAGAACACCTGGTGGACAAAATGTCTTAAGGTATAAAAAGAAGAAACCAAGTAAGCATGTATGTGCTGAATGTGGTGCAACTTTACATGGTGTTCCAAGAGGAAGACCTTATGAGTTAGGAAAATTATCAAAATCTAAAAAAAGACCTAATCGGCCGTTTGGAGGATATTTATGTTCCAAATGTCTCCGTGATCATTTCAAATCAGAGGCAAGGTCATAATGATTATAACAGTCGGTGGCTTAGCAGGTAGTGGAACCACTACTGCAGCTGATGTATTGTCAAAAAAACTTGATATTCCTTTTGTTTCTGCGGGAAATATCTTTCGAGATATGGCAAAAGAAAAAGGGATGTCTCTTCTTGAATTCAGTAAATTTGCTGAAGATAATACTGCTATCGATATAGAACTTGATAAAAGACAAGTTGAAATAGCTAAAAAATCTGAAAATCTTATTTTAGAAGGGAGACTTTCTGCTCACTTTGTTGATGCGGATCTTCGAATTTGGTTACTTGCTCCCCTATATATTAGGGCTGAGCGTGTTTGTAATCGTGAATCTAAATCAATGGAACAAGCTGAAGAAGAAATAAGAATCCGTGAAGAAAGTGAAGCTTTAAGATATTTAGATATTCATAATATAGATATTAATAATCTTGATATCTATGATTTAATTTTGAATACTAAAAGATTCGATCCTGTTAGTATTTCAAAAATCATATTAACAACATTAAAGGTGATATAAATGGCATCCATAGAAGTAGGAAGAGTATGTGTTAAAACAGCTGGTAGAGAAGCTGGAGAAAAATGTGTAATTGTTGAATTAATCGATGAAAACTTTGTAGAAGTTGTTGGAGGATCTGTTAAAAATAGAAGATGTAATATCAATCATTTAGAACCCCTTGAAGAAACTTTAGATGTTTCTGGTGACATTGAAGCTATTAAAAAAGATTTAGAATCTTTATAATCAAATAGTTACCATTTTCACTATTTTTACTATTTTTATTCTTTTAATTTTATTCTTTTAATTTTTAATTTTTTAATTCTATATATTCATTATATTTTTTTTATTAGATAATTTATATTAGATACTTTATTATTATAGATAATTTACTTTATTAGATAATTTATATTAGATACTTTATTATTATAGATAATTTATTATTATTAGATACTTATTAGTATATGAAAAAATTTATTAGTAATGATATTAAAATTATATCATTATAATCTATTAATATAATCAATGATTTATCTTATTTTGGAGAAAATTTATATGAAAAAATTATTAATAAAATCAGAAGGAAATACAGATCCTAAATATGGTTCAAAACCTAAAGATAGATCTATTGAAGAACATATTTCTAAAGGAGTTATTAATTTAGACAAACCATCTGGGCCTACATCACATGAAATTGATTCATGGGTTAAAAGGATTCTCAATGTTGAAAAAACTGGTCATGGTGGAACTCTTGATCCAAAAGTTACAGGTGTTTTGCCTATTGGTATAGACTCTGCAACAAGAGTTATCCAACTTCTTTTAGCTGCTCCAAAAGAATATGTTTGTTTATTAACTTTTCATAAAGATGTTTCTGAGGAAAATATTAGATCAATTTTTGATGAATTTCAAGGGAAAATATATCAAACTCCTCCTGTAAAATCTGCTGTCAAAAGGGAATTACGTGTTAGAACAATTTATTATACAAATATTCTTGAAATTGATGGAAGAGATGTACTCTTTAAAATAGGATGTGAAGCTGGAACATATGTAAGGACTTATTGTCATGACATTGGTGAAGCTTTAGGAACTGGTGCACATATGAGTGAATTAAGAAGAACTCAAGTAGGATCATTTACAGAAGATAATAATCTTATAACTTTACAAGATTTAACCGATGCATTTTACTATTGGGATAAAGAAAATGATGAATCATATCTTAGAAAATGTATTTTACCAATGGAATCAGCTACTGAACATTTACCCAAAGTATTTATAAGAGATTCTGCTGTTGATGCAATTTGTCATGGTGCTGATTTAGCAGTTGGTGGAGTTTTATCTTTATCTGAAGATGTAAAAAAAGGAGATACTGTAGTCATATTTACTCTCAAAGGTGAGTTAGTAGCTTCTGCACAAGCTCTTTTAAATGCTGAAGAAATTTTGACTTCTTCTTCAGGAATTGTCTTTGATACAAAAAAAGTTTTTATGGGGACTGGAATCTATCCAATGATGTGGAAATAATTTTATTTCTCCTAATATCTTTTTCAAAGAATTTATTTTTATTTTAATTCCTTTATTTTTATATTTTTTCAATAATTTAAGTAGATTTATTAACCGTAAAGTTTAAATGTATTAAAGTTAAAATATTGTGTTATACTCTATAGGTGACTATTATATCCATTAGTATAGTTTTCATTAGTATAGTTTTTAAAAAAGTATATTTTTAATATAAAATGGAAAATTTTAGTTTTTATCGAGTATTTAATTGTTAATAAAAAGAAATAACTTTTATATTTCAAATTAATAATTATTTGCATGTTTTTGAAACTTTTTTATCAGGAGTATATTTCTTCTTGTGAAAACTATGTTTCATTAGCTATATTGTCTTTGCCGAGATAGTCTAGCCTGGTAAGGCGCAAGACTGGAAATCTTGTGGGGATCTCCCCTCCTGGGTTCAAATCCCAGTCTCGGCGTTTATTAGTATATGATATAATTATAGTGTTATATTTTTGCTTTATTTATGCACTTATGCTTTATTTAGGCAATAAATTTTAATCTTTAATTATATATAACTGATATTTGTACTCTTAGAATTTATAGAAATATTTATAATATTTTTTTTAATATTAACTAAGATTAAATTGTTGAAAACTGTGTTTTGAAATAATATGAAATTATATTGTTGTTCAAAACATTCGAATCCAGATTTTACGTCTCATGGATTCGCTCTACTAATCGGAGGTTATTTAATGGAAGACGATTTTAAGCACTTGGTGCGTATTTCCAGAAAGGATGTAGATGGTAATAAAACTATCGAACATGCTTTAACCGATATCAAAGGTGTAGGATTATCCTTATCAAGGTCTCTTGGTTTAGCTATGGGCTTTGATTTAAACCAAAAAATCGGATATATCTCAGATGAAGATGTTATAAAGATTGAAGAAGCTTTAGAAGATCCTCAAAAGTATAACATTCCTGTATGGATGTTAAATAGACAACGTGACTATGCAACTGGTGAAACTACTCATTTAATTGAATCTGATCTTGTTATGACTTTAAGAGATGATTTAAACAGAATGAAAAAGACCAGAAGTTATAAAGGAAGAAGACATGAAGTCGGTCTCCCTGTAAGAGGTCAAAGAACTAAATCTACATTTAGAAAAGGTTCATCTGTTGGTGTAAGTAGAAGAAGAGGATAATTTATTGAAATATTCACTTTAACTAGTTTATTTTATTATAAATACTATAAAAACTATATATAATTATGGAAAATATATGAATTTTAATATAACAATTATATAGAATCATAAAAACTATATGAATTTTAATATAACAATTATATAGAATCATAAAAACTATATGAATTTTAATATAATAATTATATATAATTATAGAAATTATATAAAATTTAAAAAATAATTAAATAATTTCATTATTTAATATTTTGATTATTTATTAAAGTTAAAGTGGAGATTATTAATCTAATTATCGAATTTTATAATATTTAAGGAGATTATATAATGGGTCATCCAAGAAAAGCAAGAAAACAATATGATACTCCACCTCATCCTTGGAATGCTGAAAGAATCAAGTCAGAAAATAAATTAATGGTTAAATACGGTTTAAAAAATAAAAAAGAGATTTGGAAAGCCGATACATTAGTTAAAAAATATAGTAGGGAAGCAAGATATTTATTAGGTTTCTCACAAGACCAAGTAGAGGAAGAGAGAAATGAATTAATTGGGCATTTAACAAGACAAGGGATTCTTGCAGAAAACGCTCAATTAGAAGATATTCTTAACTTAACTGTTGAAAATGTTTTAAGAAGAAGATTACAAACTATGGTTCATCAAAAAGGTCTTTCTCGAACAGCTAAAGAAGCAAGAATGTTCGTTGTACATGGACATATATCTATGAATGGTAAAAAGGTTGATTCTCCAAGCTATGTAGTTAAAAGAGGAGAAGAAGATCTTATTGATTACTATTCTCCTGCAATAGCTAAACAAATTCAAGAGTATAATGCTGGAAAACAAGGAGCTCCTGGAAATGTAGGTAATGTTGAAAAACCTGCAAATAATTCTGAGAATCCTGAAAATTCTGAAAACACAGAAAATGTGAAAAATCCAGAAAATAATTAATAAATGGTGAAATAATGGCGAAAGATGAAAAATGGGGAATAGCTAATATTTACTCATCATTCAATAATACTATCATCACTGTAACAGATATCACTGGAGCTGAAACCATTTGCCAATGGTCTGGTGGAAAAGTTGTACGTGCAGATAGACAAGAAGCGTCTCCTTTTGCAGCTATGGAAGCAGCTACTCGTGCAGCTGATGATGCTAAAGAAAAAGGATTTGTTGGTTTACATATTAAAGTAAGAGCTCCTGGTGGAAATGGTCCAAGAAGTCCAGGTCCTGGTGCACAAGCTACTATTCGTGCTTTAGCTAGGGCAGGTATAAGAATTGGTAAAATTGAAGATATTACTCCAATTCCTCACGATGGTACTGGACGACCTGGTGGTAAAAGAGGAAGAAGAGTTTAAGAAGGGTATATTATGGAGATTGAAGTCAAAAGTAAAGATGAAAATGAAATTGTTTTCATAGTTCGTGATGCAGAAGTACCTTTTGTCAATGCTATTCGTAGAATTGCTATGATGGAAGTTCCTAAAATAGCTATTGAAGATGTTAACATTGTTCAAAATGATTCAGCAATGTTTAATGAGGTATTAGCTCACAGATTAGGATTAACTCCTTTAATTTCAAATTTAGATGCTATTGAAGGAATGGAAATAGCTGATGAATGTGATTGTGAGGAATATTGTCCTAAATGCAGTGTTTCTTTTACTTTAAATAAAACTGGTCCTGCTGTTATTTATTCTAAGGATTTAGTTTCAACTGACTCAACAATAAAACCTGTATATGACACAATACCGCTCTTAAAACTCAAAGAAGACGAAAATGTGGAATTAGAAGCAGTAGCAAAAATCGGTTTAGGTAAAGATCATGCCAAATGGATGCCTACTACTGTTTGTGCTTATAAACAATATCCTGAAATTACTTTTAATGAAGATGCAGAAGTTAATTATGATTTAGCAGAAGTTTGTCCAAGAAATATATTGAAATCTGACAAACGATCTAAAAAATTAAAAGTTCAAAATATTGAAGACTGTTCTATGTGTAAAAGCTGTGTGAGAGCAGATGAAAATGATTATATCAATATAGGATTTGAGCCAAATAATTTCATATTTAGAATTGAAACTGACGGATCAATGCCTCCTGAAGAGGTTTTATTAAAAGCTTGTGATGTTTTATCAGATAAAGCAGACAAGTTTATTACATTTAGTGAAAATTAACAATTAGAGGAGAAAGGAGAGAAGACAAATGGCTAGAAGAGTTATCAAGACAAATCCTAACCTCACTGGACTTATAAAAAATCTTAAAGATAAATCTTACAATGAAGAGGTAGCTATTTGGAAAGATGTTGCACATAGATTAGAACGATCAACAAGAAGACAAGCAGAGGTTAACTTATCTGATATCAATAGAGTCTCAGAAGAAAATCAAACTGTTCTTGTTCCTGGTAAAGTTTTATCTAATGGTCAACTTGACCATAAAGTTAGTATTGCAGCTTTAAACTTTTCAAAAACAGCTAGAGAGAAAATCGAAGGATCTGGTGGAGAATGCATTTCTATCAGTGAAATAATCGAAAAAAATCCTAAAGGTAGTAATATAAAGATTGTAGAATAATCAATCTATCATTTAGATATATACTACATTTAAATAATTATAAGGTGTTATTAATGATTATTGATGGAGAAGGACATATTTTAGGAAGACTTGCTAGTTTAACAAGTAAAAAACTTCTTGAAGGTGAAGAAATTGTTGTTCTCAATGCTGAGAAAATAATGCTCACTGGTTCAAAAGATTGGGCTTATGCTAAATACAAGCAAAGACTTGATAGAGCAAGTATTTCTAATCCAAGGGATATGGGACCAAAATACCCAAGAAGACCTGAAGAAATATTTAGAAGAACTGTAAGGGGGATGTTACCTATTAAAAAATCTAAAGGAAAAACAGCATTTAAAGGATTAAAAGCTTATGTTGGAATTCCTAAAGAATTTAAAGAAATAGAAACATCTAAATTACCTGATGCAGAATATAATAATATTAAAAAAGGAATAGAATTAGGAGAAATTTCAAAACTTTTAGGAGCTAAATTCTAATTAGCTAGTTACTTTAATTATTAATTAGTTAATTATTTGATTAGTTGTATTGATTAAAAGTTTTTATTATAGGACGTGTTTTTATGAAAAAAGTTGTTCACACTAGTGGAAAACGTAAGACAGCTATTGCTCGTGGTACTGTTCAAGAAGGTAAAGGTAGAGTTAGAATAAACAAACGCCCAATTGAATTATACTCCCCAGAACTTGCTAGATTAAAATTAAATGAACCATTAACTTTAGCTGGAGATTTAGCTAATGATGTTGATATCAATGTTAAAGTTATTGGTGGAGGAGTTATGGGTCAAGCAGAAGCTGCTCGAATGGTAATTGCAAAAGGATTAGTTCAATGGACTAACGACATGGATTTAAAAGAAAAATTTGTTCAATATGATAGGACAATGTTAGTAGGAGATCCAAGACGTTCAGAACCTAAAAAATATGGTGGTCCTGGAGCAAGAGCTCGTAAACAAAAAAGTTATCGGTGAATCGATAAACTTTTTATATTTTTTAAAACATATTATTAATAGATTTTTAAGCTGTTTTTTATCAACTTGGAAATTATTAATATACTTTAAAATATATAATTTAAATATACAATTTTATAAATATGCAATTTTATAAATATATAATTTTATAAATATCAATATATGTTTTATAAATAATATTATAATTTAAAATAATTTTATAATAGATTAATTTTATATTAAATTAATTTTATAATAAAGCAATTTATAATAAAATTATTATTTATAAATTTATTTAATTAATGAAAAGGAAATGATGATTTAATATGATTCCTATACGATGTATAAGCTGTGGAAAGCCTGTTTCTGCATATTTTGATGAATATAACAGTAGAATGGCTGATGGTGAAGATTCAAAAGCTATTCTTGATGATATGGGTCTTAAAAGATACTGTTGTAGGAGAATGTTAATTACTCATGTTGAAACATGGGAATAATGTTTGAATATGGGTTTTTATGTCTTTTAACATATTATTGAATTATGGAGATATAAAATGGCTACAAATAAGTTAACAAGATTTGAAAAAGCTAGAATTCTTGGAGCAAGAGCTCTTCAACTTTCTATGGGTGCTAAACCTTTAGTTAAAGTATCTGAATCTATTGATCCAATTGATATAGCTGCTTTGGAACTTGAAAATAAAGTTTTACCATTGGATGTTAAAAAAAGAGAACTTAAAAGTTAAATTTAGAAAGTTAATTTAGAAAACTAAATTTAAAAACATTTAAAATTAAATTTAAAAGTCAAATTTAAAAGTCAAATTTGAAAGTCAAGTTTTGAAGTCAAGTTTGTAATTTAAGTTTAAAATTAAATTTAAAATTGTGTAATATTAATTAATGAAAAGGAAATGTTTAAATAATTATTTATAATAAGTTGTTAATCAGACTATATTAATCTATAAATCAACCTCTATTTTTAAAAGATTTTTAATCTCATTATAGACATATGGTTAGAATTAGGAACAAATTTAACTATTATTACAAATTAAAACATATTATTAGGTTGATATGATGATAGGGGTATAATATTTATTATTCCTGTTTATATTAAACTTAACTCATGTAAAAACTAGTATAAAATATTATAATATAATAATATAGCATATTAATATATTATTATAGTATAATCTTGCTAAATTCTTTATATGATTAATATACTATGTTATAGATGTATAATAATATAATAATTACCAACCGATATAATTTATTGATAATATATTCATTATCTGCTAGAGGTAAAGTTAATGAATCAAAATAATCAATAATGGATAATAGATATTATAGAAATTAATTTATAAATAATCAATATATAAAATAAATAAATTTATATTTATATAAATTTAATTAAACGCTTTTTGGGGTGTTTTTTTGGATAGTGTTATAGAAGATGTTCGTGTTAGAAAAATTTTAGATAGTAGGGGAAATCCTACTGTGGAAGTCGATATTCTTACTTGGAATGGTTTTGGACGAGCTGCAGCTCCTAGTGGTGCTAGTACTGGATCTCGTGAAGTTGTTGCTTTTCCAGAAGGTGGAGTAAATAAGATAATTAGTGAAGTTGAAGATTTAATATCTTCAGAACTTATTGGTATGGATGCTGAAGATCTTAATGATATAGATCTTGTTTTAAAAGAAATTGATGGTACTGATAATTATGCATCTATTGGTGGAAATACTACTGTAGCTGTATCAATGGCAGTAGCTAAAGCAGCTGCAGCTTCATATAATTTACCACTTTACAAATATTTAGGAGGAAATCTTGTTAATGAGATTCCATATCCTCTTGGAAATATGATGAATGGAGGAGCTCATGCAGGTAAGCATGCTCCAGATATTCAAGAATTTTTAATTGTTCCTGTTGGAGCTCAAAATATTACTGATGCTGTTTTTGCAAATACTTCAGTACATAAAAAATTAAAAGAACTTATTCAAGCTAAAGACTCTCTTTTCACTGGTGGTAAAGGAGATGAAGGTGGATGGGTTCCTAATGTAACTAATATTGATGCTTTAGAAATTCAAGCTCAAGCTTGTGAAGAAGTTGGTAATGAATTGGGAATAGCTATTAAACCAGCACTTGATATGGCTGCTTCTGAATTTTGGAATGAGAAAGAAGAAAAATATGTTTATTCTCAGGATAACGTTTCTAGAGATACTGGAGACCAAATTGAATTTGTTAAAGATATTATTGAAACTTATGGAATGATTTATGTTGAAGATCCATTTGATGAAGCCGATTTTGATGGTTTTGCACAGTTAAATTCTCTTATTGGTGATAAATGTCTTATTTGTGGTGATGATTTATTTGTTACAAATAAAGAAATATTATCAAAAGGAATTGAAATGAATGCAGCTAATGCAATTATAATAAAACCTAATCAAATTGGTTCTTTATCTGAAACCTATGCAACAGTTAAATTAGCTAAAGAAAATGATGTTGCACCTGTTGTTTCTCACAGATCTGGTGAAACTACTGATGAAACTATTGCTCATCTAGCTGTAGCATTTGGAGCTCCTTTGATAAAAACTGGTGCTTTAGGTGGAGAAAGAATAGCTAAATTAAATGAATTAATCCGTATAGAAGAAGAATTATCTAATCCTGTAATGGCTAAATTAGATAAATTTGATTAAAATCATTTTATATTAATAAAATTCTAAAATAATAACTTAATAAATTAATTATAAAATTAATTATAAGACTTTATAAGATTTTATAACTTTTTATAATATTTTATAAAAATATATAAATTATATAAATTATAATGAAAATTGATATTGTTTAAAATTAAGAAGGAGATATTATGGCAAATGTAAGTGTTGACTATGATAAATGTGATGGTGGAGACTGCGGAGAATGCGCAGATGTTTGTCCTATGGAAGTTTTAGTCCTTGAAGGAGATAAAATAGTTATAAAAAATCCTGAGGACTGTAGCTTATGTGAAGTTTGTATGGATGTTTGTCCTCAAGAATGTGTAAATGTTGAAGATGATGATTAGATTAATCATATAAATCATATAAACGAAATTATAAGCAAAATAAAAAATAATTATAGTAATTATATAAAATTCAAACTAAAAATTTAAATTAAAATTAATCAATTAAAGATTTAAATTTAATTAATAATATTAAATATATTAAGATAATAAAGGTGATACATTGTCAGAACTTTTAATACCATTAGAAGAATACTTAGCAGCAGGTTTACACATCGGAACTCAACAAAAAACTCATGATATGGAAAAATATATATTCCGTATACGTTCAGATGGATTATATGTATTAGATATAAGTAAAACTAATGATAGAATTATTGAAGTTGCTAAATTTTTAGCTAAATATGATCCAGAAGATATTCTTGTAGTAGCTACAAGACAATATGGTCAAGCTCCAGTTAAGAAATTTGGAGAAGTAACTGGTTGTAAATCCATTCCTGGAAGATTTATTCCAGGAACATTAACTAATCCTAATTATTCTAAGTTCATTGAACCTAAAGTAATTGTTGTAACTGACCCAAGATCTGATTCACAAGCTATTATAGAATCCAAACAGATTGGTGTTCCTGTTGTAGCTTTATGTGATACTGAAAACTTGCTTAGTACTGTAGATTTAGCTATTCCTGTTAATAATAAAGGAAGAAAAGCTATAGCTTTAGTTTACTGGTTATTAGCTAGACAAATCTTAAGAGAAAAAGGAATCATTGGTGAAGACGAAAGTCTTACAATGGATGCAACAGACTTTGAACTTAAATTTTAGATTATCTATATTTACATTAGGTTTACATAATTTTAATATGTATTTATTAAATTAATTTATTAAACTATAATTTGTTGAATTATTGAACTTTGATGTACTTTGATGTACTTTGATACTTGATGTACTTTGATGTACTTTGATATTATAGATTTAATTAATATAATATATTTAATTAACAAGTTCAATCTTTCATAGATATTATTATATTATAAATAAATTTATTAAATTTAAAAAACATATAATAAATTATGATAAGAAAACCAGCTGTGGCAGGACTATTTTATGATAGTAATCCTGAAAAGTTGAAGAGAAACATAGAATCATGTTTCAAACACAAATTAGGGCCTGGAAACATTCCTAAGTTAGGAATTTCAAGGAATTTCGATCAATTTCAAAATAATGATAGATCTAATTCCCAATATCTAAATGTTTATGGATCTGTTGTTCCTCATGCAGGATATGTTTATTCTGGACCTATAGCTGCCCATGCTTATTATAGTATAGTTGAAAATGGATATCCTGAAACATTTATAATATTATGTCCTAATCATACAGGTTTAGGTACTGGAATATCAATATTTGATAAAGGCAAATGGAATACTCCTTTAGGGGATGTTGAAATTGATGAAGAGTTTGCAAAAAACATGGTTTTAAATTCAAACTTCATTGATTCTGATACATCTGCTCATGTTAAAGAACATAGCTGTGAAGTCCATTTACCATTTTTACAATATTTTTCAAATGATTTTAAGATAGTTCCAATTGTTATGTGGATGCAAGATATGGAAACTTCAGAGGATATAGCTGATTCTATTGTTAAAACTGCAAAAAAATTGAAAAGATCTATTTCAATAATTGCTAGTACTGATTTAACTCATTATGAACCTAAATCTATTGCTGAAAAGAAAGATAAGTTTATATTAGATGCAATAAATAATATGGATGAATCTGCTCTTTTAAATTCAATAAAAACTCATAGAATTACAATGTGTGGTTATGGTCCTACTATATCAACAATTAGAGCATCAAGAGATCTGGGTGCAAAAAAAGGGGAAGTTTTAAAATATGCAACTAGTGGAGATATTTCAGGAGATTTAAGTTCTGTTGTTGGATATTGTTCAGCTATTTTTGTTGATTAATCTTTATGTTTACTTAATTGATTGTTATTCTCGAGTAATTAGGTTTTTAAGACTCATATCTAAGTTTTTATCTGAAAATAAAGATTAAAAATATTATTATATATTATAATAAGATATTTAGGTTGTTAGATTGTATAATGTAAGTATTATTGTAATTGTTATATTATAATAATAATAAATCTGTTAAATGATTATAGATTATTCTGTTATTTCATTAGATTATATTGGGTTATTTCATATTTGTTAGGTTATTTAGTATTTAATTATATTTTATCAGATTGAATTAAATTCTTAATTATATAAAATTTTTCATTGTATAATATTTATCATTGTATAAGATTTAATATTGTATAGGATTATATTAATTAATATTATTGGTGTAAAAAATGGAAACTATGGCTTCAGCTCCGGGTAAAACAATTTTATTTGGAGAACATGCAGTTGTTTATGGAGAACCAGCTATCGCAGGGGCAGTGAATAAAAGAGCCACTATAAAATTGAGAGAATCTCCAGTTGATGTTTCTATTTTTAAATCTGATGATTTAGGTTTTGAAGCAGAATTAGATACTATAGCTAAAAAATATACTTTAAAAAAAGGAAAACCTGGCATAATAAATTATATACTTGAAATTTTATCTAAATATCATGATCATAGTCCTATAGAGGTTGATTTATCATTAGATATTCCTATTGGGTCTGGACTAGGATCTTCAGCAGCTGTAACTGTATCTACTCTTGCAGCACTTTTTAAATATCATGGAAAGAAATTTGACAAGTTTTCTCTTGCTCAAAAAGCTCATGAGGTTGAAATTAATGTTCAAGGAGTGGCAAGCCCTCTTGATACTAGAGTTAGTACTTTTGGAGGATTAATATACCTTTCAAGAGATAAAAATATAGATAGATTGAATACCAATCTTAAATCTTCATTTGTTATAGGTTATACTTCAAAAAGAGGAAATACTGGGAGAATGGTCAAATCTGTAAAATCTTTGAAGCAAAGAAATCCAAAAATCATAAATTCTATTATAAAAACTATGGGTAATATAACTGATGAAGCTAAGTTATCTATTGTTCAGGGGAGAGAATATAGATTAGGTGAACTAATGAATATAAATCAAGGTTTATTAGATTCTATTGGTGTAAATACTAATGAATTGTCTAGAATGGTTTATCTTGCAAGAAAAGCAGGAGCTTCAGGTTCAAAAATTACAGGTGCCGGTGGTGGAGGTAGTATTATCGCTTGTTGTCCACGTAATCAAGATAAAGTTTTCAATGCTCTGAACTACTATGATAATGCTATAAAGCTTAACTTTTCAAAAAATGGAGTTTTTGTAAAGTAAATATTATTATAACAATTAATCAATTAATAAATTTCTATATAAATAATATAACTGATTATAAGATAATAATCAAAATATGAATAATTACAAATAAATAATTACAATATATTATAATATAATAATCACAATATGAATAATCGCAATAAATAGTTGCAATAAAATTAATTAAAAATGATATAATAACTTGGGGTTAAAATGATAATTTTAAAGCTTGGTGGAAGTATACTAACTAAAAAAGACTTAAAAAATCCTGAAGTTAATTATAATAATTTAAATAGGATAGCTAATGAAATAAAGATTGCTCTTACTAATAAATCAACTGAAAACCCTGAAAATGCTGAAAGTGGTAAAAATGCTGAAAATACACAAAATACTGAAAATGATTTATTATATGGGGAATTATCTAAAAAATTAGTTATTATTCATGGAGCAGGTTCTTTTGGACATCCTCCAGCAAAAAAATATGGTATTGGTGAATCTTTTACAATGGATCAATATCCTGAAAAAAGGATTGGATTTTCAAAAACACAACTTTGTGTTAAAAAACTTAACACACTTATTTGTGAAGTATTTATTAACCATGGGATACCTTGTGTATCTATACAAGCTTCATCATTTATAACTACTAAAAATAAAAGGATAAATAATTTTAATCTTGATTTAATAGAAAGATATTTGAAAGAAGGTTTTGTTCCAGTAATTTATGGGGATGTTGTTCTTGATGATGATCTTAATATAGCTGTTTTATCAGGAGACCAAATACTTCAATTCATAGCTAAGAACTTGAAAATTAACACTTCAAAATCAAAAAAAGAAGTTATTTTAGGAACTGATGTAGCTGGTGTTTTTACTAAAAATCCTAATAAATATGATGATGCAGTTCATATTCCTAAACTTAGCTCATTAGATGAAATAGAAGAGCTAGATTCAACAACTAATATTGATGTTACTGGTGGTATGATTGGAAAAATTAAAGAACTTTTAGAATTGGCTAATATTGGTATTGAATCAAAAATTATCGATGCAAATGAACCTAATGCAATATTAAATGCTTTAGAAAGAAAAAAAGTTAAAGGAACAATAATTAAACAAAATTAACCTAATTATTAAAAAATATTATTTGATAAAATAAAAATAATCCAATTTATAATTCAATTTATAATTTAATAATCTAATTAATAATTTAATTAATAATTAAAAATAAGGAAAATAAAATGATTTCAGATAGAAAATTAGAACATCTTCTAATATGTAAACACTATGATGTTCAGTATAAAAATAAGAAGACAGGATTTGAGGATATTGAATTAATCCATAATGCCTTGCCAGAAATATCTAAAGAAGATATTGATATATCTACTAATGTTTTTGGAAAAAAATTAGAATCTCCATTATTTATAACTGCTATTACTGGAGGTCATCCATCAGCTTTACAAATTAATAAAGAATTAGCTGTTGCTGCAGAAAGTGAAAAAATTGGTCTTGGTCTTGGTAGCCAAAGAGCGGCTATTGAAAATAATGATCTTGTAGATACTTATAAAGTAGCCAGAGAAAATGCTCCAAATACTCTTTTGATTGGAAATATTGGTGCTCCTCAAATTATTGGAGATAATGATAAATCTAAGGATTTTGCTAAAAAAGCTGTAGATATGATAGATGCAGATATTCTAGCTATTCATCTTAATGTTCTTCAAGAGTCAATTCAACCTGGAGGAGATACTGATGCAAATGGTTATGTCTCTGCTATTGAAAATATTGTGAATATGGTTGATTTTCCAATTATGGTAAAAGAAACTGGGACTGGAATTGCTACTGAAGAAGCTAAAATTTTAGAAAATATAGGAGTAGAATTTATTGATGTTGCTGGAGCTGGAGGAACTAGTTGGGCAGCTGTTGAAACTTACCGTGCTAAAGATAGGTATTTAGGTGAGCTTTTTTGGGATTGGGGAATTCCAACTGCAGTTAGTACTGTGGAACTCTCAAATTCAATTAATATTCCAATTATTTCATCAGGAGGAATTCGCTCTGGATTAGATGCGGCAAAAGCTATTGCACTTGGAGCAGATTCTGTTGGAATAGCATTACCAATTTTGAAAGATGCATTTATTGGTAGAAATGAAATAATTAATTTTATTAAAAGATTTAATGATTCTTTGAAGATAGCTATGTTTTTAGTTGGTGCTAAGAATTTAGAAGAATTAAAAAATTCTAATTTAGTTATTAAAGGCGAAACTAAAGATTGGCTTGAGGAAAGGGATTTTAACACAAAAATTTATTCAAGGAGGAAATAATTTGACTGTAGAAGTTATTGCAATTGGTGGATATGAAGAAGTCGGAAAAAACATGACTGCTGTAAAGGTAGGTGAAGAAGTAATCATTTTTGATATGGGAATACATCTTGATAGAATAAGTATTCATGAGGATACGGATATTGATAGGATGCATAGTCTGGATTTAATTGAAAGAGGGGTAATTCCTGATGATACTCTAATGAAGGATGTTGATGGAAAAGTTAAAGCTATTGTCTTTTCTCACGGACATCTTGATCACATAGGTGCTGTAGCTAAGTTGGCTCATAGATATGATGCTCCAATAATAGCTACTCCTTATACAATAGCACTTATTGAAAGGACAATTAAAGGAGAAAGGAAGTTTTCTGTTTCAAATCCTCTTAAAACTCTTAATCCTGGAGGTAAGCTAAAGCTTTCTAAAGATATAACATTAGAATTTGTTCAATCTACTCACAGTATCCCACAAGCTGTTTTACCTACGCTTCACACTCCGGAGGGAATAGTTGTTTATGCAAATGATTTCAAATTTGATAACCATCAAAAAATATCTCCTCCTCCTGATTATAATAGATTAAGAGAATTAGGTAAACAAGGAGTTCTATCACTTATTGTTGAGACAACTAGGGCGAATGAATTCAATGAAGTTAAAACTTATTCTGAAAGAGTAGCTAAAATAATATTAGAAGATTTAATGAAGCAACCTCTTAAAGAAAAAGCAGGAATGATTGTCACAACTTTTTCTTCTCATGTTGAAAGGATTCAAGCTATAGCGGACATTGCTAAGACTAGTGATAGGCAAATATTGTTTTTAGGAAGATCTATGGAACGATATTGTGGAATTGCTGAGAATTTTGGAATTTTAGATTTGCCTGATAATGCTAGTGTTTATGGAAGTCCAAAAGCTGTTACAAAAGCACTTACACGGGCAGAAGATAATAGAGAAGACTTTTTATTAGTTACAACTGGGCATCAAGGGGAAGTGGATGCATTACTTCCAAGAATAGCTAGTGGAAGAACTCCATTTACTGTACGTCCTGGAGATAATGTCATTATATCAGCTCCAATTATTCCAAACCCTACAAATAAAGCTAATCGGCACATGATGGAACGTAGGCTAATTTCAAGTGGGGCAAGAATTTATTCCAATGCTCATGTATCTGGGCATGCTGGAAGAGAAGATCATAGAGATTTCCTTAGAATGCTTAAACCAATGCATATAATTCCTGCTCACGGAGAATTAGCAATGTTATCTGCATATGGGGAATTAGCTGAAGAAGAAGGATATAGAATTGGTAATAATGTTCATATTTTGAGAAATGGTCAAGCACAAGTATTTAACGGAGGATTTTCTTAAATTCTTTTTATAATTTTAATATAATAATTAACTATTTTAATAATTAACTATTTTAATGTATAATACTAAGTGATTAGGTTATTAGTGACTAATTAGTGATTATTTTTTTAGTGATTATTATTATTCTGATATATTATAATATATTTATTATTATGGAGGTATTTCATGTCAAATATTAATGAGGAAGTAAGTAAAATATTAGGACAATATTCTAAAGATATTACTAAAGAAATCGAGGATGCTCTTTCATCAATTGGTCCAGAAGATCTTCGTGAAGCTTCAATTTATCTAACTAAAGCAGGTGGAAAAATGTTAAGACCTTCATTAACTGTTTTAGTTAGTGAGTCTGTTGGTGGAACTATTACAAGTTCTATAAAGGCAGCAGCTGCTATAGAATTAATTCATACATTTTCACTTATTCATGATGATATTATGGATAAAGACGATATGAGACGTGGAAAACCTTCTGTTCATAAAGTTTGGGGAGAACCTGTAGCTATATTAGCTGGAGACACTTTGTTTTCAAAAGCTTATGAATTAGTTATTAAATCTAAAGATGAAATTAATTCAAACAACCCCGAAGAATGTTTAAATCGTGTTAATCGCACGTTATCTACAGTTGCTGATGCTTGTGTAAAGATATGTGAAGGTCAAGCTCAGGATATGGGGTTTGAAGGAAACTTTGATGTCAATGAAGAAGAATATTTAGAAATGATATTCAAAAAAACAGGTGCATTGATAGCAGCTGCTACTGAATCAGGGGCTATTATGGGTGGAGCTGATGCAAAGACAGTTTCAGCTATGTATGATTATGGTAAACTTATAGGATTAGCTTTCCAAATTCAAGATGATTACCTTGATCTTGTAAGTGATGTTGATTCTCTTGGAAAACCTGTAGGCAGTGATATAGCTGAAGGAAAAATGACTATAATAGTTGTTAATGCTTTAAATAATGCTAATGAGGAAGATAAGAATCGTCTTATAGAAATTTTGAAGATTGGTAATGAAAGTGGCAATTGTGAACAGGTATATATTGATGAAGCAATGGAAATTTTTGAGAAATATGGTTCTATTCAATATGCTCAAGACGTTGCTCTTGCCAATGTTAAAAAAGCTAAAGAACTGCTTGAAGTTTTACCAGACTCTGAAGCTAAATACACTCTTTCTTTAATTGCAGATTTTGTCCTCCAAAGAAAAAATTAAAATTTTTATAAACCTCTATAAGTTTTTATAATTTTTTATAAATTTTTATAAAATTATTATAAAATATATATAAAAAATATATATATAAAAAATATTTTTATTTAAGATAATATTAGTATAAAATTAATAGAAAAATGAAAAATTTTCATAATATATGAAAAATTGGGGATAGGTGTTAAATTGACTGAAGAATTAGATATTATAGAAAAATTATTAAAAGTAAATATTGATGATGTAGATAATGGTATTAACAATGCTCAGATTGAAACAATTAAAGATTTAGTAGTAAGTGAACTATCAACTGGTGATTTGATAGATGTTTTAATAGGAGTACAAATTCAAAGGCTTTCAATAGGGTTTAAAAAAGAATTAGAACACAAAAAGTTAAATAATAATTCTGAAGCAGCTGTTGAAAATTTAATTCAACTTTTAACATTAAAAGGAGATAATGAATGTGAAGTTTTCGATGGTGATGGTGCTATTGAGATAAATCCTTTTAATTTTAATCCTTAATTATATTTTGGCATTGAATAACTATTTAATTTTTTTAATTATATTTTTATACCATTCTATAAACCATTTTTATTTGGGTTTTAATTATATTTCCAAATTTAAATTAATATTTAAATTTAGATATAAACTTAGATATAAACTTAGATATAAATTTAGATATAAATCTAGTTATAAACTTAGATTTAAATTTTCATCTGTTTTGTTTTCAAGATTTTAATACTACTAAACTTGTTTTATAATAAAAATAAATAGTATTAGTAAATATAATAATCAAATTATTTTTTTCATGGAAATATTTATATAGTATGCCATACAATTAATAACCAGGCTATGGTTTTTGGAATGAATATTCGTTTCAAATTAAAAACAAGTTAAAATAAATATAATTATATTATAGTTTTTTTCCTGTTTTTTTTGATTGGGCCTTAGAGTAAAGTTTAAACGTTTATAATAAACATATTCACCCCCCCTGTGATCTTATTTTTTTCTGTTTAATCTTTTCTCTTAAAACAATTAACTATAAATATTTTTTTATTTGTTACTCTTTTGTATATTATGATGATATATCATAAATTTTAAATTTCAATTAGGGGGTAGAAATATATTATATTTATATAAATTACATCAAAACTATATTTTGTAATAATATTTATTGAATTATAATAAAACTATAATAAAAATACAATAAAAATATATAAAATTATATAAAGTTTAAAATTATACTTTAACTTAATATAATTTGTTTATTATGAGGGATATTATATTTTATATTTTATACTTATAATTATGCTATTATAATTAAATTAAAAATTATAATTAAAATATATTTGGAGCTTTTTTAAATGAATACTAAAGATAAAATTCTTGAAACAACGTTTTTATTATCACTTAAATATGGTTATGCTAATGTATCTATAAAGCAAATTAAAGAAGAGTGTGGAATGTCTGCTAGTTCTATATATCATTATTTTACTGATAAAGACGATATACTTTCTCAAATGATAGATAAATATATTTTAAATATTGTTGATTATAATAATGAAATTATGAAAAATGTAAGTGGTTCATTTATTGAAAAATTAAAATTCATTTTTTATTATAGTATAGGCATAAATATTAAAGAAGAATCTCAGGTTAAAATAACAAAGGAACCTATTAATTATAAAAATTATCATTTAATGTTCAATAGCATTTATCATCAGTATCCTGAATACCGAGAGAAGTTTAATAAATTAAATGAGAGTATGCTTCTTTTTTTTAAGGAATTAATTGATGAAGCAATAGAAAATAATGAAATAGGTAATGTTAATTCAGAAGAAGTTGCAATTTTTATTTTTTCAATTATTAAAGGATATACAGAACTTTGGGTGGGATTGCCGGAATATTCTTTAGATGAAATTATAGATATTAATATAAACAATATATGGCGTGCAATAAAGTAAGAGGAATATAATTTTTTTTATAAAATATATAATAATGAAAATTAGCCTTTGAAACAAAATTAAGAATAATATAGAAATAAAAATAAAAAAATAATGAAATAAAAAATACCTAATAAAAAATAAATTGTAATAAATAAAATGTAATAAAGGAATATAATAAATAAATTTTAACAATAAATTGTAATAAATAAAATATAAAAATAAATTGTAATAAATGAATATAATAACTAAAATTTAATAAAAAAGAAAATAAAATATATAAAAAAGAAAATAAAAAATATATACTCGAAAAAACTTAAATTTTATAAATTTGGTGTACAATGAGGCTTGGTATGTGTTGCACCATAAGCTTCTTTTGAATGTTCTTCGATCTTTAGTACAATTCCATTGGAAAATATTTCATAAGTAATATCATTATCTTTAATTTTCAATGACTTTGAAGTTAGTTCGATTGTACCATCATCTTCTTGATAAAATTGAGATATTTCTAAATTTACTTCATTTGTGACTGTTATCTTTTTATCTTTTTCAGAATATTTGTCTATTCTCTTTTTTATATGTTTCAAAACCTTTTTTTCGTCTGACATTTTATCTCTTCCCTAATATTTTATTATTATTAATCAATTAATTATAATAATGGATATATTTTTATTTGTTTTTTTTAATTATTATTCTTTTTCTTTTTGATTTTTAGATATTTGACTTATTATATTCTTTAGTCATTTCTATTAAATGTTACAAATTACTATCAACTATTTATATTTGATTGTAGAATAAATTATTATGCTAAATAAATTAATATTATTTATGTGATTATATGGACGAGTTAGAAAAAACAATCTATAAATATGCACTTTTAAATGCAATAAAACATAAGGGGAATGGGAATCCTGGAGCTGTTATGGGGGCTATTATGAGTAGTGAACCAGATCTTAGGAAGGATGCAAAAAAAATAGGTCCTATTTCTGGAAAACTAGTTGCAAAAGTTAATCAAATGAGCCTTGAGGAACAAGAATCTGAAATAACTAAACTTGGTGTTGATTTAAATGATCAAAAATCAAAAGAAAAATCTAATAATAAAGAAAAAGGTTTAACTGATTTACCTGGAAGTCATGATGGGATTGTTATGAGGTTTGCACCTAATCCAAGTGGACCTCTTCATATTGGTCATGCAAGAGCTGCTGTTCCCAATGCAGAATATGTAAAGAGATATAATGGGAAGTTGATTCTTCGTATTGAAGATACAGATCCAAAACGGATTTATCCTCCTGCTTATGATATGATTCCAGAAGATCTTCACTGGTTAGGTATTGAATTTAATGAAATTTATTATCAAAGTGATAGATTTCCAATATACTATGAATATGCAGAAAAATTAATTAAAATCGGGGCTGCATATATGTGTACTTGTGATGGTGGAGATTTTAAGAAACTTAAAGATGAATGTGAATCTTGTCCATGTAGAGGAAATTCTCCAGAAGAAAATATGGAACTTTGGAAAGAATTTCCTACTATGAAATCTGGTCAAGCAGTTCTTCGTGTAAAAACAGATATAAATCATAAGAATCCTGCTATTCGTGATTGGGTAGCTATGAGAATTGTTGATGAAGAACATCCTAGAATTGGAACAAAATATAGAATTTATCCTATGATGAACTTTTCTGTAGCTATTGATGATCATTTAATGGGGATGTCTCATGTTTTAAGAGGAAAAGATCATTTAGCTAATAGTGAAAAGCAAAAATACCTATATGAACATATGGGGTGGGATATTCCTAAATTTATCCATTATGGTAGATTAAAAATGGAAGATATTGCTCTTAGTACTTCAAAAGCATTAAATGGAATTGAAACTGGAGAATACAGTGGTTGGGATGATCCACGACTTGGAACTCTTCGAGCCATAGCTAGAAGAGGAATTCAAGCTAAAACTCTTCATGATTTAATGATTGAAATTGGAGTAAAAATGTCTGATTCAGCTATTAGCTGGAAAAAGATTTATGGTTTAAATAGAAACATCTTAGAAGAAAAAGCTAATCGTTATTTCTTTGTTCCTAATCCTAAAAAAATAGAGATAGTTAATTTAACTGAAAGTTTAAATGATAATTTAAATGATAATCTAAGTGAAAATTCAGATAAAAACAGTTTTAGTGACGATTTAAATCTTCCAGAAACTATTGAAAGGCCATTACATCCTGATTATTTAGATAGGGGCAATAGAAAACTCGTATTTGATGGTGAAGTATATATCCCTTCTGATGATTTAAATGATGGAATTACTCGATTAATGGATGCTGTAAATATTAATATTAAATCCAATAATATTAGCTATGATAGTAAGTCCTTTGAAGAAGCAAGAGAAAAAAAGGCAAGAATAATTCAATGGGTTCCAGCTAATGATAATATTAAAGCAAAAATAGTCATGAGTGACGCTTCTATAGTTGAAGGAGTATGTGAAGCAAGTTGTAAAGATCTTAAAATTGGGGATATTGTACAATTTGAGAGATTTGGATTTGCTAGGCTTGATGAGATATCAAATAATGAACTAGTATTTTATTTTGCCCACAAATAAATGAAATTTTTTTATTTTATATTTTCTTTTTTATATTTTATTTCTTAATTTTATTTAGAAAATTTAAAAGATTTAGAAGATTATTGAAAAAGCTATTATTAAACTAATTTTTAATTTTATTATTAGTTAATTCTTAGTTATTTTTTATTCAAGTTTTTATATTTGTGATTTTATTTAAATTAGAGTACTTTTCTAATATCTGAAAAGTTTATCCATTTTTCTTGAGCCCTATATTTAACTCTTATATTTTCGTGTTTAATTTCTAATATTTTGCTAGAATAAGATTCACCATTAAAGTTGAATATTATATCATCTCCAACTTTTATAGTTTGAGGTCTTCCTCCAACAATAATTTGTTCTTCCATATTCATCATACCTCCAATATTATTTAAAGAATTATTTTCATTATAATTTTCAGATGAATCTTTAGAGTTGAAAGAATCTAAATCATTATCATATTTATTATATGAATCATTAGTAGCATTATATGGATCAGAATAATTTGTATTATTATCTAAGTTATAATTATTTTCATTGTTTATATTATCATTTTGATTATAATCTTCATAATTATCATAATCATTAGGTGAGTAATATTTTTTAGGAGTTATATATTCACTATTATTGTAATCATTTTCTCTTTGATTAGGATAGCCTTTTCTTATTGTAAAGTTTCCATCATCTTCAAAATGAGTATTCTCCTCAATATTATTTAAATCTCTTTCATTGTTGTAATTATCATTATAATTGTCATATTCATAATTATTTTCTTTATTTCTTTCAAAATCATTATTTATAATACTTCCATCTTCAGAAAATCCATCAAAATGTATGCTTCCATTAGAATTTTCATTATTTTTATTAATGCCACTTTCTATATCTGTGTATTTATCTTCTTTTTGATATTCATTGCTTATTATATCTTGATGTTTTGTATGCATAGGTTCTTGGAATACTTTACTAGCAACTCCATTGTTTAATTTTTGCTGTTTACTCATTGGCTCTTCCCAAGACTTTGTAACAAACCTGTAATTCTCCAATTCATCGGAATCGTCGTGTTTTTTATCAAATGATTCTTGCCAGTGATTTCCAACAATTGGGGGTAATTCACCTGACAAATCTGAAGCCTTTTTATCTTTATAAAATAATTTAACTAGTACAATAGCTATTATTCCAACTACAACAATTGTAATAATTATTGGGAGTGTTATTGGGTTCATTTTATCATCAATTTTAATTTTATATTGTTAATAAATATTTAATTCCATTTATAAATACTTAACTTATTTATGTTTCTTATTTTTATATTGCTAAATATTAAAGCTTTTTCATTTTAATAATTTTTCATGTTAAATTTATTATTGATATATAATATAATAACAAAATTTATTATATACAATATTATATATTACCAATGAATAGAAATTTTACATTATTTGAATTGATATTTTAAATAATTTTATATTAGTATTTAATTAAGCCTATATCTATTTTATATCAATTTTAAATTGTTATAATTAGATATTAATTTAATATATAATTTAAGATAATATAAACATAAATATGGGATAAATATAAACATAAATAAGATAAATATATAAGATAAATATAATTATATAACTAGGAATGGTGAAATTTTTGTCTGTAAAAATTAATGAAAACTATCTTTTATTAGAAAATAGCTATCTATTTATTGAGATTGCAAGAAGAGTTGAAGAATTCCAAGAAAAGAATCCTAATAGCGATATTATTCGTATGGGTATTGGAGATGTAACAAAACCCCTAACTTCTACTGTTATAAAAGCATTTAAAAATGCTGTTGATGAAATGGGTGATGAAAAAACTTTTATGGGTTATGGTCCTGAACAAGGATACTCATTTTTAGCTGAAGCTATAATAAAAAATGATTTTGAACCTCTTGGAATAGATTTATCTGTAGATGAAGTTTTTATTAGTGATGGGTCAAAATGTGACACTGGTAATATTCAAGAAATATTTGGGTTAGATAATAAAGTTGCTGTTACTGATCCTGTCTATCCAGTTTATGTAGATACTAATGTTATGGCTGGTAGAACAGGTAATATTAATGATAAAGGAATGTATGAAGGATTAATTTATCTTCCATGCACAAAAGAAAATGATTTTGTCCCAGAATTACCAAAAGAAAATGTTGATATTATTTATCTTTGTTTTCCAAATAATCCTACAGGAACTACACTTACTAAAGATCAATTAGCTAAATTCATTGATTATGCAAAAGAAAATAATGCATTAATCCTTTTTGATGCAGCTTATGAAAGGTTTATTACTGAAAACAATGTTCCTCATAGTATTTATGAAATTGAAGGTGCAAAAGAAGTAGCTATTGAATTTAGAAGTTTTTCAAAAACTGCTGGATTTACAGGGGCTAGATGTGCCTATACTATTGTTCCAAAAGAACTTAAAGCCTTTGACAGTGAGAATAATCCTCAATCTGTTAATAAACTGTGGAATAGAAGGCAAACCACAAAATTTAATGGTGTTTCTTATCCAGTTCAAAGAGCAGCTGAAGCTACTTATAGTAAAGATGGAAAAAGAGAACTTGAAGAAAATATTGATTATTATATGAAAAATGCAAAAATAATTAGGGAAAGTTTATCTAAAATAGGTTTAGATGTTTATGGTGGGATTAATTCTCCTTATATTTGGGTTAAAACACCAAAAAATATGGATTCCTGGGAATTCTTTGACTTCCTTCTTAATGAAACAAATGTAGTTGGAACACCTGGTGCAGGTTTTGGACCTAGTGGTGAGGGTTATTTAAGATTAACTGCATTTAATACATTAGAAAACACTAAAAAAGCAATGAAAAGAATATCTGACCTTTCATTTTAATTAGCTTCTTTTATAAATCTTTTAAACATTATTTATTATTTATTTCTTTAATTATTCCTTTATTCTTATTTATTTTTCATTAATTTTATTCTTTTTATTCTTTTTATTTCTTTTTTATTATTTTTTGAGGGTGACTCATAATTTTTTTTCTTTTTTCTTTTATTTTTCCTTTAAATTTATATAGTAGGAAGTACAATCTATATTTAAGAAATATTATTTGTTAGGTTGTGTTTTTTATGGTTTTGAAAGATGATTCTATTAATCAA